>CALGNG010000254.1 GCA_937958735.1 uncultured Aquimarina sp.
GACGGTACTCTAAGAGCTACTATTTTTAATAGAGAAAGTGATTTTCAGTTTTTAGGAGAAGCAAATCAATACACCCAAGGGATAGGGCTTTCTTATTCCTACGATTTTAATACTTTTAAAGAATTGATTCGAAAAATTTTAAATAAAGAAAAAAAGGAAGCAAAAAAAGAAATAGGAATAAAAGGTCAAAAATAAAATAAGTCTTTTGTATCTTATTTCATTTCAAAATTGTAATTTCGCCGTCTAATATTAACGAAAGGGGCTAAAGCCGACGATTTAGAGTTAATAATTACCTATGGAAACTTCAGTGAAAACGAAAAATTACATAACAATTATTTCTTCTGTTTTAGTTTTACAAACTAAAAACATCGTTATGCTTTCTTCTTTTCGTCGTCCCTAAGGGGGTGCTGTACAACAAAGAAAGCAATTCGCTTTCCAAATTCAAGTTAATATTAAAATGTAAGGCATAATATTATAACGCTATTTGTAGTGTTATAAATATTTAAATATATATCTGTAAGATATTAGTAAGAGCAAAAGTATTGGATAAAGACATTAAAAACGTAATAGAAAAAACAGAAGCCTATTGTAAAAAAGAAGGCTTAGTTTTAGAATTTGTTTACGAGGTAGCAGAAGGCTTATTAGAAACAATTTCAGAAAGGTCAAGAGCTTTCCCTTCTATGCATTTTACAAGTATAGAAATGTTAAAAGAACGCTTACAAAATGGTTGTTTTTTGTTAAAAAAAGACGAAGAAATTGTAGGTCATATTTTTGCGCATAAGCATATTGTTAACCAACATCATATTTACGAACGAGGTTCTTTGTGGATAAAAAAAGAGTATCGTAATTCTAATTTAGGATTATTATTAATGTACAAATTAACAGCCGTATATAAAAACGATTTTGTAATATCTATTGCTAGAGCAACAATTGTACACCATAATAACGAATTGCTGGGGATGAAACATGTAATGCTTTCTGGCATGTCCGAAGTGTTAGTAAATGCATTAGAAAAAATAGGAAAATTAAGGGATGAGCTTACATATAAGTATTATGTAAGTCCCTATTTTGAAAAGCATATTAAGGAATTAAAATAACCAAGTGCTTTATTAAAGTTTAATAAAATATAGTTAATAAAATTTTAAGGACAAAGATTATAGAAAAGCTAAAAGCCATTTATAGATAATTCGAAGCCAAAAAGACAGTAATAATTATGGAAAAAGTAGTAGTCGCCTATAGCGGTGGTTTAGATACCACATATTGTGTAAAGTATTTAATGCACGAAAAAAATATGGAAGTGCATACTGTGTTAGTCAATACAGGAGGTTTTTCGGACGAAGAGTTAAAAGAAACCGAAGAACGTGCTTATGCTATTGGCAGTAAATCGCATGCCAACCTTACTATTTTAGATAAGTTTTATGATAAAGCAGTAAAGTATTTAATTTATGGTAATGTATTAAAAAACAACACCTATCCATTATCTGTAAGTGCAGAGCGTATTTTTCAAGCTATAGAAGTTATTGAATATGCAAAATCTGTGGGAGCAAAATACATAGCGCATGGTAGTACTGGAGCAGGAAACGATCAAATTCGTTTCGATGTTATTTTTCAAACCCTTGCTCCTGGAATCGAAATTATTACACCTATACGGGATTTAAAGTTAACACGCCAACAAGAGGTAAGTTACCTAGAAAAATACGGAGTACATTACTCTTGGGAAAAAGCACAGTATTCTATTAATAAAGGAATCTGGGGTACTAGTGTAGGAGGAAAAGAAACCCTAACTTCTAACCAGGCCTTACCAAGCGAAGCCTACCCAAGTCAATTACAACGTGAAGATTCAGAAAATGTAGTCTTAAATTTTGAAAAAGGAGAGCTAGTAGGTATTAATGGAGAAAAAGATGTTCCTGTTAAAAATATCCAGAAATTAGAATTACTAGCAAGTACTTTTGCTATTGGTAGAGATATCCATGTAGGAGATACTATAATTGGTATTAAAGGTCGTGTAGGTTTCGAAGCCGCTGCACCAATGGTAATTATTAAAGCACACCAATTATTAGAAAAGCATACACAAACCAAATGGCAACAATATTGGGGCGAGCAATTAGCAAATTGGTACGGAATGTTATTGCACGAAGGAAATTATTTAGACCCTGTAATGCGTAATATAGAAGCCTTCTTAGAAGATTCTCAATCCTCTGTAACAGGAGATGTTATTGTAGCGCTAAAACCATATAACTTTAGTCTAGTAGGAGTAGAGTCAGAATTCGATTTAATGAAATCAGACTTTGGTCAGTACGGAGAAGTAAACGAAGGTTGGACTGCAGACGAAGCTAAAGGATTTATTAAAATTTATGGTAATGCCAATAAAATTTATCATAATGTAAATAAGACGTTTGATAAATAGAATTTAGACCATTTTCGGTGTTAGAATATTGGGTAACAAAAAAAGAAGTAGTATAGATAAATTAGAAAGCTCTGCTTTCAATTAAGAAAAAGAGCCGAGTAGCTAGTAGCTAAATGCTAATAGCCAAAAGCAGAAAGCTTTTAAATATGAGTAATATAAAAATAGGTATCGTAGGAGGTTCTGGATATACAGCAGGAGAGTTATTACGTTTGTTAATACATCATCCCAACACACAACTGGATTTTGTATATAGTACTACCAATGCAGGGAAGCCTTTAGAGGTGGCGCATCCAGATCTAATAGGAGATTCAAATATTCTATTTACAAATATCGTAAACCCAGAAGTAGATGTGTTATTTCTGTGTTTAGGACACGGACGCTCTAGAGCTTTTTTAGAAGCAAATAAATTTTCTAGCAATACAAAAGTGATCGATTTAGGAAATGATTTCCGTTTATTAGCGGATAAAAAATTCCAAGGACGTGATTTTGTTTACGGTTTGCCAGAATTAAATAAAGCAGACATTCAAAATGCAAAAAATATAGCTAACCCAGGTTGTTTTGCTACAGCCATTCAATTAGCCTTATTACCATTAGCTAAAGCAGGAAAAGTAAAAGAAGCTGTACATGTAAACGCTACCACAGGTAGTACAGGTGCAGGAGTAAGCCCAGGAGCTACAACTCATTTTAGTTGGAGAGACAATAATTTTTCTAGTTATAAAGTATTTTCGCACCAACATTTAGGAGAAATAAACCAGAGTGTAGTACAATTACAAGAAAACCATAAATCTTCAATTTTCTTTATTCCTAATAGAGGAAATTTTAGCAAAGGGATTTATGCTACTTTATATACTGCTTTTGCAGGAACAACAGAAGATGCTGTAAAACTGTATAAAACCTATTATAAGGATGCCGCTTTTACTGTAATTTCGGAAAGTCCAATTAGTTTAAAACAAGTGGTAAACACTAATAAGTGTATCTTACATGTAGAAGTTAAAGATGGGATGGTTTTAATTACCTCTGTTATCGATAACTTAATTAAAGGAGCTTCAGGACAAGCTATTCATAACATGAATTTAATGTTTGGTTGGGAAGAAAAAACAGGATTAGGGCTTAAAAGTTCAGGATTTTAAAACATAGTATAAAAAGTATTAAGTACACAAAGCCGACAAAGACTTGATATTTGATACGATTTATTTAAGATTATTTAATTATGAAACTATTTGACGTATACCCACTTTATGATGTAGAGCCTGTAAAGGCAGAAGATTGTAACGTATGGGATAAAGATGGGAAAGAATATTTAGATTTATATGGAGGACATGCCGTAATTTCTATAGGTCATGGACATCCACATTATGTACATAAACTAAAAGCTCAATTAGATAATATTGGGTTTTATAGTAATGCTGTTCAAAATTCATTACAAAAAGAATTAGCAGACAAATTAGGAAAACTTTCGGGTTGTGACGAGTATGAGTTATTTTTATGCAGCTCGGGGGCTGAAGCTAACGAGAATGCACTAAAATTAGCCTCTTTTCATAACGGAAAGCATAGAGTAGTAGCCTTTACTAACGGTTTCCATGGGCGTACCTCTGCAGCGGTAGTAGCCACAGACAATAAAGCTATTATAGCCCCTATAAACGCACAGCAAGAAGTAGCTATTTTACCCTTGGGTAATTTAGATATGGTAGAAGCAGAGTTAAAAAAAGGAGATGTTTGTGCTGTAATTATAGAACCCATACAAGGAGTAGGAGGTTTGGATGAAGCAGAAACATCGTTTTTTAAAGGATTAGAAACTTTATGTAAGGCACATAATACCTGTCTAATATTAGATGAAGTACAATCTGGTTTTGGACGTAGCGGAAAATTCTTTGCCTACCAACACCATGGAATTACTCCAGATATTATCTCTATGGCTAAAGGCATGGGGAATGGATTTCCAATAGGAGGGATTTTAATAGCACCCCATATCAAATCTAAATATGGACTATTAGGAACTACTTTTGGAGGAAACCACTTAGCCTGTGCAGCATGTATTGCAGTATTGGAAGTATTGGAAAAGGAAAGCTTAATAGAAAAAGCAGCCCTTACAGGAGAATATTTTTTTGCTAAAGCAAACGAAATACCAGGAGTGGTAGCCGTAAAAGGTAGGGGGCTAATGCTAGGAGTAGAGTTTGATTACGAAGTAGGCCCTTTACGCAAGCAACTTATTTATGATAAGCATATGTTTACAGGAGGTGCAAAAAACAAGAACTTGTTACGTATTTTACCTCCTTTAACCATTAAAGTAGAACAAATAGATGCTTTTATAGAAGCAGTAAAAGAATTAGTAACAGAAAAGGTATAAATCTTTTATTAAGCATAGAAAAGAGAGGATAAGTTAGCTAAATTAAAAAAGTATACTTTTTTAATTTAGCTAACAGCCAACAAAAAAAGAGCTAAAAATGATTTTAACAATAGAAAAAAGAAATGCCGTATTAAAGACAATGGCAATTCTTGTAAAAGAAGCCGCCGCAACAATATTAGCAGCCAATAAAATAGACATGGACAGTTATAATGGCGGTGATTTAGCCATGAGCGACCGTCTAAAAGTAGATGATGCTAAGATCGAAGGG
>CALGNG010000255.1 GCA_937958735.1 uncultured Aquimarina sp.
GGGGCCACAACTAGGCCAACAAAGAGATGGCGTTATTATAAGAACTATTGCCGCAAGTGAGGAAATACAATTAGGCGATGCTAGTGGTCAAAATAACTTAACCCCAACACCTACAATAGCACAAGCTATAAATAATCCGTACGAAATAATTATTGAATTTACAATCGGGACTGACGCTGCAAGCTCTTCAAAAAACATACAAATTAGAAACACCACAACAGACGAAACATCTTCTGTAGGAGCTGTTACAGGAATGAGAACCCAAGTTTACGATGCATTGGTAGGACCTGGAGCTTTTTACTTTAATTGGGCTCAATCATTTACAGCTGGTCCAGCTGTAAGACCTGCTGGAGCAATTAATACAATTACATTAAACAGAGTAACAATAACTAAAAACAATGCTACTTTGGCTGTGTCAGATTTTAACAAAGAAGACATTTCTTCTGCTATCTACCCTAACCCTGCTAGTTCCGAATTAAACATTAATGTAGATACCGAAACATATAAGATAATTAGCTTATCTGGAGCAACAGTCTTAGAGGTTGCTGCCACAGGTACTTTAAACATTTCTGGCTTAACTTCTGGAATCTATTTCTTAGTCACCGATGCTGGGACAACTCGTTTTGTTAAGCAATAAATAATTACAAAAATTTAACTTTTCAAAAGAGGCTGTCCAATTGGACAGCCTCTTTTTTTAAAACTATTTTTTAATCAACAACCCTCTACTTAAATAAACCCACTTCACCAATATTATTAACCAAGCACCTCTACAAGAAAAGACTTAAACCTTAATAGCTTCTTAAAGTACCTTGTACATTTTTAGGGATATAAATTTTATAGGGACCTGCCTCTTTACAATTTTCATAATCGTCCGTCTCCATAGTTAATACCTTAGGCATCCCTTTTCTAAATCCTCTAGAAACCACCTCTTTATCAGTAAAATTAATTTTATAATGCCCATCTCCATTTTTAAAATCCTCTGGAGTATTGGTATAAACTAACATATTATTATCCAATAATTTGTAAGCTGCAAAATTATGTGCAGCCGCTAAAGATGGCGCAGTAATACTTTTTAAACCCGAAGACATACCCCCTATTTTATCCCTTAATTCGCAAGGTAAAAAACGTAAAAATATTTTTCTTACTTGAGCTGTTTCCCCATAAATAGCCTCTACATCCTTAACTATAGATTTAGAATCAAAAGTACCTGCTTTATATCCATTTTTTATATCCTTCTTAGTCGTAAAACCTTTATCTATTTTTACTCCATACTCACAATTCACAGCCGTTACCCCTCTAACATCCACAATACCATGGTTTAAAGTGTGTGGAGATAATTGCAGAGCAGATTGCCCTTTAATACAGCTTATATTTCTTCCAAAAATCTTATCCATCCTAACATGTGCTCCTAAATTCTTAAAACCCCTAAATCCAGATTCCAACCTAAGAGTTACCCCTCCTTCTCCTATTAGATTTCTAAACAAAATATTTTCTGCCAATTGCACTTGCACCACTCCATAACCATAGTGTGCATTTTTAACTTCAATATTTTCGACCAAACCATTAGTAGGTATTACTACATTATCTCTATCGTCTAAAACAGCTCCAAAATTAATCGCAGGAAATTTAGTTTCATTTTCCAATACTAAAAAATCGGCTATTCTAAAGTTTTTTATATTATTACATATTGCCACCCTAGCCCCTAGCTCGCTATTAGGCTGCTTTGCTATACCTCTAAAATCTACTGTAAACCTACCTCCATCTCCGACAATACTTACATTTTTAATAAGCGCCTGTTTTTTATTTCCAAGATTAAAAAGCAACGCTCTATCTTTTATTAATATTGGAAATAAAATAGCCTTAGAATCTATTTGAATATGAATATTAGAGGCTAAATTTAGATTAGATAAATAAAAATCTCCTTCTGGAATGCGCACAATACCTCCCCCATGTTTATTGCTTAAAAAATCTATTGCTTTTTGCACCGCTGCACTATCGTCTTTTTTATCACTACCCTTAGCATTAAAAGGCGACTTGGTAACGTCTACAGTCTCTAAAAAGCTATTATTTGCTTCCACATAAAAATCTGAAGCCTCTAAATCTTGAGAAAATAAATCTACACAACTATACATAACTAGTAAACTTAAAAATAATACTCTATAGCTCATTTGAAGGGGGATAAATAGGTTTGATATACAATATAACTCTTAAATTTGTTGAACAACTATAATGCCAACAATATTAAACTTTAGCAGCATATGCTTAGTATCAATGATATTTCATTTTCTTATAATAAAACGCTTGTTTTAAAAAATATTAACTTTTCCTTACGCCCTGGAGAGCACCTTGCCATAATGGGAGAAAGCGGCTGTGGAAAAAGCACTCTATTAAAAGCTATTTATGGATTATTAGACTTAAACAAAGGGGCTATTTTTCATAATCAAATAGAGCTACTAGGTCCAGAACATCATTTAGTTCCTGGACATTCGTTTATGAAATACCTTACTCAAGAACTTAATGTAATGCCCTACACCTCTGTTGCCGATAATGTAGGAGAATTTTTATCCCGCTTTTACCCCAAAGAAAAAGAACAACGTACACAAGAGTTATTAAATATAGTTGGCCTTACAGAATACTACCATACTCATGTACGCTATTTAAGTGGAGGACAAAAACAACGGGTAGCCTTGGCCAAAGTACTCGCTAAAGAACCTAAAGTATTATTACTAGACGAGCCCTTTAGCCAAATAGATCATTTTAGAAAAAACGATCTTCGTTATCAATTATTTGAATATTTAAAACAAGAAAAAATTACCTGTATTACCGCTACGCACGACAGTAATGATGTACTCCCTTTTGCTAATAATATCCTAGTTATGAAAAACGGGGAGCAGTGCATTTTAGATACCCCAAAACGTATTTATCAAAAAACTACCGATGTATACACAGCCTCCCTACTTTCCGAGATTAACGTATTATCCGAAAAAAAACTAAATATTTCCTCTTCCACTAAACCAATTATTTTATACCCTCATCAAATCTACATCAAAGACAATGGTAAATTTTCTGGCATCGTAAAGACCTGTTATTTTAAAGGAAGTTTTTATATGCTACGTATAAGTTTTGAATCCGAAACACTCTTACTAGAATCTAAGATTCCCTATAACAAAGAGGATATTATTTTATTTGAAATAAATCTTAAATAACCTCTAAAATAGTTTGCGAATTCCCGTTAAATTGAAAATGATCGTTTACCGATTTACCCAAAATAAGCCTTCCAATAGGAGATTGCGCAGAAATCACATAAACAGAATTACCTTCTACCATAATTTCTCCTAAAAAGGCAGCTAAATAATAAACAGCCTTATTTGTCTTTACATAACTTCCTAAAACCACTTTAATTTGCTCTCTTTCTGGGTTTATTCTTTTCAAGACCTCTAAAATCTCCTCTGCATTTTTAAGCTGTAAACCCAACTTTTCTCGCTCTAACTGCAACATAGCCCTACCTGTCTCGTGTTTATCTCCTGCCGTACTTTTACTTTCCGAAGACAAAGACTCTTGAATTCTCATAATATTCTTGGTAATATTATAGCATTTTTCTTGAGCAACATTCATACATTCTTCATGTATTTTTTTCTTAAGTACAATCATCAAAAAAGGAAATTTAACAAGCCTATTAGAAGAGCAAGGTAGGAAACTCTTATTAAGAATCTTGATTAAAGTATATTTTAAGATATCCTATATAAATAGCTTCTAATAAATCGACACAAAAAACACTATATTTACAATTAAATGATTTTTTAACACAAAAACACTCAAACAATTGATTATCAAAAAAATCGATATATTGAGTTTTTATATATAGATGATGTATGGGGTGTAGTAGTTGTGCTACAAAAGACGGACAACCTAATGGCTGCAAAAACAATGGAACTTGCGGCACCGATGGATGTAATAAATTAACCGTTTTTGATTGGCTTTCAAATATGTCGTTACCCAATGGGGCGACTCCTTATAACTTTGTAGAAGTACGTTTTAAAAACGGACGCAAAGAGTATCTTAAAAATACTGAAAATTTAAGTTTACAAATAGGCGATGTTGTGGCAACACAAGCAATGGCAGGACATGATATTGGCTTAGTTAGCCTTACAGGAGAACTTGTTAGAATACAAGTAAAGCGTAAAAAAATATCTACCAAACCAGAGGACGTAAAAAAGATTTATCGCAAGGCTTCTCAAAAAGATATTGACATCTGGCAAACAGCAAGAGACAAAGAAGAAGCCATGAAGGTGCGTGCTAGGCAACTCGCTATTGCTTTAAAATTAGAAATGAAAATTTCTGATATCGAATTTCAGGGGGATGCCTCTAAAGCTACTTTTTATTACACAGCAGAACAACGTATAGACTTTAGGCAACTAATTAAAGATTTCGCTAGAGAATTTAACACTCGTATCGAAATGCGACAAGTCGGATTTCGACAAGAAGCTGCTCGTTTAGGCGGTATAGGCTCTTGCGGTAGGGAATTATGTTGCTCTACATGGCTAACCGATTTTAGAACTGTAAACACCAGTGCCGCCCGTTACCAACAACTCTCTTTAAACCCTCAAAAACTAGCAGGGCAATGCGGTAAACTAAAGTGTTGTTTAAATTACGAGTTAGATGCCTATGTAGAAGCATTAAACGAATTCCCAAGAACCGACACTAAAATATACACCGAAAAAGGAACGGCTGTTTGTCAAAAAATAGACATTTTCAAAGGGGTACTTTGGTATTGTTACGAAGGGGAATGGATGAATTGGTTTACCGTAAAAGCACAAGATGCGAATGAGATGATTCGCATGAATAAAGCAAAAGAACCCGTTCCTTCTATAGAAGATTATGCCGAAGACGATAAAGAAGATGTGCAATTAATTTTCGAGAATGTTGTAGGTCAAGACAGTTTAACACGATTTGATCAACCTAAACGCAATAACCGAAAAAAGAATAACAGAAAACCACAATCTAAAAATTCTACTCCACAAAGATCTAAAGCCACTTCTAAAAAAACCAAAGGGCAACCAAAAGCTGATAATAATACGAATAGAAAAAAACGTCCTATATCAAAAAAGCAAGGGCCTAAAAAAACTACTCCAAACCCTACCAAAAACAATAACCCAAAAGCCCCTAATAGCACCAATGCTACTTCGGAAAACAATATTAAAAAAAGACGACCACAGCGTCGCAAACCAAAACCTAAACAAAACCCAAATAAGAACCCAGAAGACAATGCTTAAAAATTGGCATATAGCTAGCATTTTTATTTGTTTTTTTCTGGTAAGCTGCCAGAAAGGATCTGTTTACAACTCCTCTAAAACCATCCCTAAAACAGGATGGCACAAGGATAGTATTGTCTCTTTTAAATTACCCATTATGGACTCTGTACAAAAACACAACCTGTTTTTTAATGTACGGAATACTAACGATTATGCCTTTAGTAATTTATACTTTATCGCACAATTAAATTATCCTAATGGAAAACAAAAAACAGATACATTACAATACCTAATGGCTAAACCCAATGGGGAATGGCTTGGTATTGGAGCAACTTCCCTTAAAGAAAGTAAATTGTGGTATTTGGAAAACTTCCAGTTTAACGAAACAGAACAATATACCATAGATATCCAACAAGCAATGCGCATTAATGGCGAAACTAATGGTTTAATTTATTTAAAAGGAATTCCCGATATTGGAATTCAAATCGAAAAAGTAAGCGAACATCCCTAATTATGGCAAAAAAAACAGCAAGTAATTTGGACAAAACACCACCAAACAAAAAGAAATACATCAAATGGTTTTGGCTTCTTTTTCTAGGTGGCTTCCTAAGTATTATTACCTTATTTCTTTTAGCCAGTTTTGGCGTCTTTGGATTTATGCCAAAATTTGAAGAATTAGAAAACCCCGAAAGTAATTTAGCTACAGAAATTATAGCGGCAGACGGAAAAACAATAGGAACATTTTTTAACGAAAACAGGACTCCCGTAACTTACGACGAACTACCTGTACACTTGGTCCAAGCCTTAGTTGCCACAGAAGACGAACGTTTTTACGAGCATTCTGGAATAGATGCCCGTGGAACCATAAGAGCCCTAGCCAATTTTGGAGCTAAAGGGGGAGCTAGTACTATTAGCCAACAATTAGCAAAATTATTATTTACTGGAGGATCTCAAAATATAGTAAAACGTATTACTCAAAAAATAAAAGAATGGGTTATTGCTACCAGATTAGAAAGCCAGTACACTAAAGAAGAAATTATAACCATGTACTTTAACAAGCAAGATTTCTTATACCAAGCTGTTGGTATTGGATCCGCTTCTCGTATCTATTTTGGCAAAGAACCTAAAGACATGGACATGCAGGAATCTGCAATTATAGTGGCTATGCTTAAAAACCCAAGGCAATACAATCCTCATCGAAAAGTATCTAAACTTAAAAGTCTTACTCGTCGTAATCAAGTTTTTAAACAAATGGAAAAAGCGGGCTACATTACCACACAAGTAAAAGACAGCCTGCAAAAACTTCCTTTAAAAATTAACTTTTCTCCAGAGGGACACTCCGATGGTATTGCCACTTATTTTAGAGAATATCTACGTGATTTTATGCAAAATTGGATTAAGAAAAATCCAAAATCTATCTCTGCCGCTGGAGAAGAAGAGTTTTACAACATATATAGAGATGGATTAAAAATACATGTAACTATAGATTCCCGCATGCAACGCTATGCAGAAGAGGCAGTAAAAGAGCATTTAACTAATTTACAGGAAGAGTTTAACTCTCTAAACAAAAACAATAGACTACTCTACCAAGATGTAAGCGAAAAAGATAAAAGCAGGAATATTAAATCTGCCATGAGGCGCTCCGAGCGTTATCGTATTATGAAAGCATCTGGCACCTCTGACAAAAAAATTTATGCTTCTTTCGAAAAAAAAAGAAAGATGAAAATTTTCACCTGGAAAGGAGCTCAAGATACTATTATGACCCCTCGCGATTCTATATTACACTATAAAGCTTTCTTCCAAACAGGCATGATGTCTATGGAACCCCAAACAGGTCATGTAAAAGCTTGGGTTGGTGGAAATAATTACAAATACTTCCAATACGACCACGTAAAACAAGGTAAACGCC
>CALGNG010000256.1 GCA_937958735.1 uncultured Aquimarina sp.
TTATGACACATAAAACACTCTTTTGCTAATAAAGGAGCTATGTCCTTATCATAAGTAACTAAACTTATAGGCTCTGGTGTTACTACAGGAGTTTCTGGAGTTTGACTAGTTGGCTCTTCTGTTCCTTCTGGTGTCGTGTCGTTAGAATCGTCGCTTCCACAGCTTGCTAAAAACAAAAAGGAAGAACAAATTAAAATAGATAGGTATTTCATTATAGTTTTCTTTACTAAGTCTACTAATATATCTAAACCTTACATTAATATTTATTATTTAATAATATATATATTAGTCTAGGAACCCGCTTGAACATTTACTGATCAAAAAAAGATATCATTACACAAAATATATTTTAATTAATGGTTATTTTTCTATTAATTACTTGATTTTCAAAATAAATACGTAAAAAATAAATACCCGATGGCAATGAATCTATAAACACCTCGTTTATTAGCCCTTTCTCTAAAACAAAACTTTTTGTTAAGTTTCCTGAAAAAGAATAAACCTCCACTTTAGCTTCACTTTTTGGAGCTTCTTTAAATTGAATTATAAATTTTTCTTTTATTGGATTAGGATACACTAAAACGTTTTCGCTGTTTTTTAAATCGGATAGCTTATTTTTCGATCCTTTAGCTTTAAAATGTATAGACCATTCTTTTAGTTTCCCAAAATGCTCTGAAGCTCCTTCTTTTATTATTTCCAATTGCCAGTTCCCTTTTGTTTTTTCGGCACTTAAGTTTTTAAAAGCTTCCGTTGGTGCCTTAAATCCTAATAACACTGGTTCACAAATCGTCTTTTTACTAAAATCGTCTTTAGGCACTATAGATTCGTTATCCTTAAATTGTATTTCTAGATTGGTTCCTTCCGAGCAATAATTATCCCATAATATTATTTGTTTACCACTAGGGGTACTAAGTCTAATTTTAAGTTTCGAAATATCTGTATAGGCTAGCTTGATTCCTAATTCTATATCTTCAAAATTCACTTCTTTGTTTACAGCAATTACAGAACTGGTAGTAGTACTAAAGTCTACTTGATTTTTATTGTTGTAGGCTATTGCATAAAAAGGAGTAATCGAAAAACGTTTTGTATTAACTGCATAAAAAATAGAATTATAAGCTTTTATTTTAATTCTACAATTGTTAGATGAAATACTTAGAGGCACTTTTATTATTTGCTTCCCATTATTGGGTACCTTGGAAGCCAAGGTATAATCAAAACTTTTACCATTATTATTAGAAAGTAGTATGTCTACATAATTTACTTTTAGCTCTTTTTGTGTAGCGCCTACTTCCCAAGTAATCGTCTCTTTTGTTCCTGGTTCCCAAATTATGGTTTCGTCTTGCTGACTGTTTACGGTAAAGGAAGGAATGTTTAACACCTTTACTTTAAACCGTCTTATAGAAGTTATGGATTGATTGTTATTTTTGATTCTTGCAGAGGCTAAAAAATTATAGGACCTAGCTACACTAGAAAGTATCCCTCTGGTTACTTCTTGATTTCCGTTTAAAACAACATCTTTTTCTGGGAAATATATAACAGGACTATTCGATAGTTTTTGAGCAGAAAACACAGGTCCATGCAACTGCTCTTTTGTTGGAGGATAGGGAGCTAATTGATTATCTATTTGATTACAACTGTAGTTGATTGATGATTTTGGAGGTGCTACTGGTTTTAAAATAATTTCGAAAGCCGTTTCTTTAGGTATCGTGTAATCTGGAATAATATCTAAACCATAATTTTTATTTACTTTGGTTCTAGAATCTTTTGCTTCTAAAAACTCTCTAACTTGAAGAATGCTATAATTATGAAAATACGATTTACTGGTAAAACTAACATTACTATTTTTTAGATTACAGACTCCTGCATATCCCATAATGGTACTACCGCTACCAGGCTCTATAGAGGAAGAGCTGTTTCTACTACAGTTGCTGTTTTGGGTATGGGTTGCTCCTAATTGGTGTCCTATTTCGTGGGTAAAAAAATCGACATCAAATATTTTTCCTTCTGGTACATTTGCTCCTGTAACTGCTTGAGCTTTCCTGCTTCCAAAAGCACTTTTTACTACAGATAAACCTCCTGTGCCTGTAAAAAATACTTGCCCTAAATCGTAAGATTCTGGAGCTATTAATGCGTTTACTTTAGAGGTAATTTCGTTTATTAATAATAAAGCATTGTTTCCGCTTAAATTATCTGTTTTTGGGTCTAAAAAAATTAATTTTTTGTTATTGGAAATTAACTTTAATTCTACTCCTAAGTCTCTTTTTAAAATTTTATTTGAATTTGCTATAGTCTCTTCTATAGCATTTAGTACAATTTGCTTTTGTTTAGCTACCGAAGCGGTTTCTGCTTTATTTTTTTTAATAAAATATTGGCTGTATTCTCCTGTCGCTAAAACGGCAACATTAAGGGTTCTAGGTTTTTCGAAACTCTGAAACCCTAAATAAGACCGATCTAAAGGTAGGTCTAGATTTTTTTTAGAAAAAGACGTATTAAAACCAACTAACTCACAAGTAAACAGCCTCTTATGATTATGCTGAATTAAAACATTAGTTTGCTGTCCCTTATTGTTTTGAGCTTTCGCAACAATAAGAGTGTTTAAAATAAACACTAGGCAAACTATATGTCGATACAATATATATCATTTATTCGACGATGAGTTTCTTTGTAGCGACTTCATCACTCGAGGTTATCCTTATTAAATACAGGCCTGCGGATAATACAGAGAAGTTAAAAGTTTGCTCCCTATCTACCATTAAAGTATCTATGATAAGCTCTCCTATTAAGGAATATACTTTGATATCGTAACCTTCTCCATTAAAGGATTCTGCTAAAATAGTTACCTCTTCTGCTCTACTTGGATTAGGAGCTATTACAATATTATCTTCTAAAGATAAATTGCGTCCAAAAATAAATCCACTTTCCGAAGCTGTAATATTAGTACTTACATCACCACTTCTAACTCCTATTTCTAATCTTACCCTTCTTAAAGCGTTAGGCCCTTCTATATTTTCTCGCAATGGTAAAGCTATTAACACTTGGGAAGTTCCTGTTCTTAATACCAAATCGTTACCGTCGTAAGTATTAAAAGTAGCTCCATTATCTACAGAAAACATTACTTCTCCTAGATTATCGATGCTTTCTCCATTATCTGCGTTAGTAAATGTAGGAAAAAAAACAATATCTTGAGGTGCACTAAAGGAACTTTCTACACTAAAAATCAATAAGTTAGACTCCAAATCCTGCTCACTAGCTATATCTACAGTAGGAACACCCTCTTGTAATACATCCGATATTTCTATACTATTATCGGAAAAAACATAAAAAGCACTCTCTTTTGCGCTTATTCTAATTTTTCCTTGATTAGTGGTTGTTCCTATAGGGGTTTTAACTATTGCTTCCCCATCATTCAATTCATTTTCGGCTAAAACTACTGGATACGTTACTCCATTATCATAAGAAAATTCAATTTTAACATTGGTAACATTAAATGGGGCTAAATTGGTTCCTGCAACATCCCAAGTTATATTAAGCGTTTCGTTTTGGCCATAGGATACCTCTTCCTCTATGGGGCTTGTTATTCTAAACTGTGTGCCTTGGTCTACAGTTTTTATTTCTACAATATCCGAAATGGCTATACCTCCAGGCTTACCATCTCTAACAAAAAGTTTAAAATCCATAGTTCTAGGAACCGTTGGTAATACTTCCCACATAGAGTTTATCCCACTTCTTGGAAAGTTTCGTCTTGGGTTATTTGTTGGTGGAAATACTCTAAATTGAGGCCCACTGCCTGAGTTTTCTTCTGGAGGAGAAGGGAAAATAAAGCCTTCATCTTCCTCGAAAGGTTCCCAGCTATAAGTTAATGGATCTGCATCGGCATCCGTTGCAGGAGTCTCTAAATATAAAGGCAAGCCTAGAGGCACTGTGTAGTTAGAAATGCTGGGGATAACAGGTAGACTATTATCTATACTAGAAACTTGAACACCACAATTACTTACAAATTCTAGGTTTTGGATTATCACAAATATCTGCTCTATACTTAAAGAGTGGAAAAACGAGTCACTTTGGGGTTGTATATTATCTACTCCACATGCGCCAGAGTATCCCATTATGGTAGTTCCACTACCTACTTCTATAGGGGTTTCTTGTTGGCAATTGGCACTTTGGGTATGTAAACCACCTAATTGGTGTCCTAATTCGTGTGCAAACAGTGTAAAGTCAAAGAAAAAGCCTTCTGGTTCTCTAAACCCTGTCATGGCTTCTGCTTTTACATTGGAACAAACAGATTGTAGTGTTGCCAAACCTGCATTACCTGCACCTACCAGAGTGTGCCCCAAATCATAGTCTGCACTAGCGATTCTATTTTTTATAACTGCAGCACCTTGATCTATAATTAGATCTGCATTATTGGGATCGGTAAAAGGATCGGTATTTCTGTTTAAAAAAAACAATACATCGGTATTAGGAATTAGCTCGAATCGAACACCTAAATCTCTCTCGAATGCTACATTTATAGCATTAATAGAAGTAGCGATTCCTGCTAAAACTGCTCCTCTTTGTTGTGCTTCGCTTCCTGATTCTAAATTATTTTTACGAATAAAAAAATTAGAATATTCTCCAGATGTGGTTACCGCTAAACGAATCGTTCTTAATTGATTAATACCTCTTATCGATTTAGAACTTCTATTTGTGCTTTTTTTACTTTGCTGTTTCTCGTTTTTTTTTGTCTTACACTCAAAACCTTTTCTGCCTCTAGGGTATTTTTTTTCTTGTAATGTATAGATGTTATTGGAACGCGGACTGGTAAGATTAAGTGTTTTTCCTTCTGAAATTATGGTTCCTTCTATACCTGAAGGTGTACAGGTAAATCGAATTTGAAGTTGCTTATTGTCTCTAGCTATTCCTTTATATGAATGCACTTGAGGATATTTAGCGGCTAGTGATTGCGGTAACACTGCATTATCGTAGATTTCAAACGGAATTAATTCTCCTTCTACATTAGGAAATAATAGGGTAATCTTAGGGTTTTGAGGACTAATGTCTTTTAGCTTATTGTTTAGGTTTTCGCTATTTAAGATAAAACGAACTTCTCCTTTTTTAGTCCAAATTTGTTGCGCATTTGTTGTAGTTAAAAAAAACAAAAGAGTCACAAAAAACAAACATATTCTACTATTAACAATCTTCATAAGCTATATCTCTATAAATGCTAAAACTGTATTCTTTTCTAGTTATTGCATTTTTTAATTAACATGTATCACAACAATTATCATCTTTAACCCATTTACAACTTACCACAGCTACTAAAGCTCCTAGAATAGGCGCAACAATGTAAAGCCACAAATCTTTCCAATAGCCACTTACTAGTGCTGGCGCAAAAGATCTTGCTGGATTCATAGATGCATTGGTTACTGGGCCTGCAAAAAGGGCTTCTAACATTACCACTCCTCCAATGGCCATTCCTGCCATAAGACCTGTTTCTTTAGAACCTGTAGACACGTTAATAATTACTACCATTAAAAAGAATGTTAGCAAAAACTCCATAATAAATGCTTTGTGCCACACTAAAATGGTACGAGTTCCCCCTAGTGTTTCGCTTTCTGGGAATAAATACAAGACTAATAAACTTGCTACAACAGCTCCTATGGTTTGAAAAAAAATGTATTTGGGTACTTCTTTCCAAGGGAATTTTTTAGCGTACGCAAACGCAATGGTTACTGCTGGGTTAAAATGTGCTCCCGATATTTCTCCAAAAGCATATATCATAGCAATTACAATAAATCCCCATGTTATCCCTATACCAACATGGGTAACTGCTCCTGCTAATATTTCGTTAATAGCCATAGATGCGGTACCACAAAACACCAAAATAAAGGTTCCTAAAGCTTCCGCTATGTAATTCTTTTTTATTCCTTCCATTAAATAGATTTCCTAAAAGTTTGACGTTCTTTATGTTGCACGTGCTCGTAATCTTTCCAAAGTGCCTGAATCGCTTTATTTTCTATCAATTCGGGATTGGTTTCCACCTTTGTTATTCCATTACGTAGAAACACCTCATTCATTTCCTTAAAAATTAATGCTGCCACACCTTTGCTTTGATATTCTGGATCTACTCCTATCAAATAAAAAGCAGCCGTATCGTTAATACGTTGTGCTTTTAATATATGTAAAAATCCAAAAGGAAATAATTTCCCTTTTGCTTTTTGTAGTGCTTTGGAGAAGGAAGGCATTATAATTGAAAATGCAATAATTTGATCCTTTTCGTTAGAAACACATGTTATGTAATCTGGGTTTACAAAAGGCAAGTATTTTTTTTTATAATGCTCTATCTGGTACTGCTGGATAGGTACAAAGGTTTGCAAATTGTTATAGGTTTTGTTTAATAACTCAAACATCCTATTTACATGAGGCAAGATTTCTTTGTTCTTCTTAAACTTTACAATTTTAAGCTTATACCTATCTTGAATAATTTTAGCTACCTTA
>CALGNG010000257.1 GCA_937958735.1 uncultured Aquimarina sp.
TTTCTATTACTATTAGAGTGGCTTCCGATAAATTTTCTATTATTGGCAATACCAACCAACTACTTATTGGAAAGGAACCTGCTTTTATATAATGATTGGCTTCCAATATTTGTAATTGATAGTCTGCAGCATTCATCGTAAGAAACAGTGTCATTAATACAATCTCGAAATATAAAATAATATTTCCATCGGACTTTGGCCAACCTTCCATCTCTGCACTAAAAAAGCGTTTTATTTTTATTACATTTCTTCGTAACCAGAAAGCTACAATAGCTATAATTACTAAAAAAGCTAACACCTCAAAAGATCCTATTAGATAGTTATAAACCTTCCCTAATGGAGCAAAAATACGATGGGTTCCAAAAAGTCCATCTATAATAATTTCTAATACTTCTATGTTTATAATAATAAAACCTATATATACAATTATATGCAAAAAACCAGCTATAGGTCTGCGCACCATTTTGGTTTGCCCTAAAGCTATTTTTGCCATATTTTTAAATCGCAAAGGCTTGTTGTCTGTCCTGTCTACATCTATACCTAAATTAATATTCCTAATTAGCTTGCGTACATTGGTTACAAAATATCCAATACCGGCTAGCAATAAAATCGTAAAAATTATATTAGGGATGTAATGCATCGTTTTTTTATTTTAATGAATCCTTTGGTTTATTATATTCTTTTCCTTTTTTTCCAAAAACAGAAAAGTGTACATATCGTTTAGGATTTAATTTCATGTCTTGCAATAGCAAATCTAATTGCCTAGTAGCTCTATCTAGATTATTATAAATAGTAGCATCGTTTATTAGCTTGCCTGCTGTACCTTTGTTAGAGTTTACTTTAGCGGCTATATCCGAAAAATTAGTTATAGTTTTATCCAAACTACTCATCATTTCTGCAATCTTAACTTCTGCTATCTCGTTAGACATTTTATTAATATTCTCTGACGATTGCTTAAAGTTTAATATTGTCGAATCTATATTATTTTGATTCTTCCCTAAGAGCGCATCTACATTTTTTGCAGTGTACTCTAAAGTGCTTAGTGTATTGGTTAAACTTTTAATTGCTTTAGATATATTAGCTGTATTCTCTTTATTTAAAAGTGCATTAATAGAACTTAAAGAGGTCGATGCTTCTTCTAAAACTGTTTCTAATTTAGCTTGGATAGGATCTAACTTACTTACCACCTCTCCTATTAAACCTGGCTCTATTTTGGAGGTTATTTCGTCTCCGCTCTTGGCCATTTGTTTGGGGTTTACTTCTGGGATAATTGCTAAATTTTTACCTCCAATAAAGCTAGCACTATAAATTTTAACTACACTATTCTTACCAAATTCAAAATCTCCTTCTACATTAAAAGTTACTTTTAAATCTCCTCCAGCATCTGCAAAGTCAATATCCTTAATTTTACCTACCACAAAGCCGTTTACCGTTACTTTAGAAGATACTGTTAAACCTTCTACATTATTGTAAGTAGCATAAAAAACCTTATCGTCTCCAAATAAATTTTCCCCTTTCAGGAAATTATATCCAAAAATTAATAAAATAATCGCAAATATGACAAGTATTGCTGTTTTAATTTCTCTAGTTATCTTCAAAATATTTTTTTTTCAACGATCAAATTTAACAAATATTACTTTCAATATAATTTAAAATAAAAAGCCAGACTAATATATTCGTATTTAGTTAACGCTTAGCCTTAATTAAAAGGTATATAGCTAAAAAAGCAAAAGCTATATTTGGAAACCAAACAGCAAATAATGGTGATATACTAGAGTTTGGCTGTACGGCCATTGTTCCAAATACTTTATCAAAAAACACAAAACTAAAGGCTATTACAAATCCAAAAATTAGATTTACTCCCATACCTCCCCTTCTCTTCATAGAAGAAACGGCTACGCCTATAATAGTTAAAATATAGGCTGCTACAGGCAAACTTACTCTTTTATATGCCACAAACTTGTAACGATTCATTGCTGGAGAACCTCTACGCTCTTCCTCTGCCATAAACTTTTTTAGTTCGAAATAGTCTAAGGATTCTGCTACGTATTTCACTGGAGTTAACCTGTCTATATCAAAGCTAAGTAATGTATCTAATGTCTCTCTTCTCTCTATAATATCGCCTGTTTCTGTAATTATTCGTTTTTCGTAATTGTACAACTTAAAAATAGTGTCTTCTGGGATATATTTTAACTTAGAAGCCGATATTTTATATTTAAGTTTAAAATCTTCTATATGCTCTAATGTAAACTTTTTCGCTTCTCCTTTACTTGGCGAAAACTCGTAAGCATAGATATAATCATTATCATCTACTTGCCTATATAAGTTTTTAGAATCTTTTAATTTTCTTGCCGATCTCAAATAGGTATAAGTAAAATCGTTATAAGCCTCACTAGCTTTTGGTACAAAAAACATCCCGCCTATTAGGGTTGTAATACTAACCAAGCTGGCCCCAATAAAATAAGGTCTAAGAAATCGCATATAGGATACACCCGAACTTAAAAATGCTATAATTTCTGTAGTATTAGCTAGTTTAGAAGTAAACCATATTACAGACAAAAACAATAGAAAGGGAAAAAGTAAGTATGCAAAATGCACAGAAAAATTCCCGTAATATTGTAATACATCTAAAAAAGGTAAATTTTTCTCGAAAATATTATCAATCTTTTCTGCCAAATTAGCCAGTATGGCTATAGGGATAAAAATAAGGAACAACGAAAAAAACGTTCCTAAATATCTTTTCAAAATATACCAATCAAGAATTTTTAACATATCCCTTAGTGCTATTACAAGCGTTTATCCATTTGTTTTACCATCTGATTTTTCCATACAGCAAAATCACCTGCAATAATATGCTTTCTTGCTTCGCGAGTCAACCATAAGTAAAATCCTAAGTTATGAATTGTTGCTATTTGTTTTCCTAGCATCTCGTTGACAGAAAATAAATGCTTTAAATAGGCCTTAGAGTATTCGGTATCTACCCAAGTAATACCCATCTCGTCTATTGCAGAAAGATCGTCTGCCCACTTTCTGTTTTTTATATTTATAGAACCATGTGCTGTAAACAGCATTCCGTTTCTAGCATTACGCGTTGGCATTACACAGTCGAACATATCTACACCTAAAGCTATATTTTCTAAAATATTAATGGGAGTTCCTACTCCCATTAGGTACCTTGGCTTGTCTTCTGGAAGAATTTCGGTTACCACCTCTGTCATGGCATATAACTCTTCTGCTGGCTCCCCTACAGAAAGCCCACCAATTGCATTTCCTGGAGCATCTGCATTAGCAATATTTTCTGCCGATTGTCTACGTAAATCTTTATAAGTACTTCCTTGTACAATAGGAAAAAAGGCTTGCGAATAGTCGTATTTAAAAGGGACTTTATCCAAATGTGCCATACATCGCTTTAACCATCTATGCGTCATATGCATACTGCGTTTAGCATAATTATAATCGCACGGATACGGTGTACATTCGTCAAAAGCCATAATAATATCCGCACCAATAGTACGCTGAATCTCCATAACACTTTCCGGTGTAAATAAGTGCGTAGACCCGTCTATATGCGATTTAAATTTAACTCCTTCTTCTTTTATTTTTCTTCTTCCCGAAAGAGAATATACTTGATACCCTCCACTATCTGTAAGAATATTTCTATCCCAATTCATAAATTTATGAAGCCCACCTGCCTTTTCTAAAATTGGCGTTTGGGGTCTCAAGTATAAATGGTAGGTGTTTCCTAAAATAATATCGGGATTAATCTCTTCTTTTAATTCGCGTTGGTGCACCCCTTTTACAGTACCCACTGTACCTACTGGCATAAAAATAGGAGTTTCTATTACTCCGTGATCTGTGGTTAAACTTCCTGCTCTGGCTTTAGAATTAGGATCTTTCGCTAATAAATCAAATTTCATATATACTTTTTCGAAATGCAAAGATAGGTTTTATCGTAATAATATAGCATTAATCTATGGTTTAGAACTACGAATACCCCTTAGACCATATACTTAAGTATATTTGATAATTTTAGTGAAAAAAAAATTAAAAACATCTAAGTATTTTGCCATAGTAGACAAAACCCGTATTTTTGGCAGATTATTAAAACGAAATAAAAAGAAATGTCAAATATCAGTCAGTTAGAAGATTTTGCTACGCAAGTACGTCGTGATATTCTTCGCCAAGTACACGCTGTAAATTCAGGTCACCCAGGAGGGTCTTTAGGTTGTACTGAA
>CALGNG010000258.1 GCA_937958735.1 uncultured Aquimarina sp.
TGCTTCTTTGCGATGCATGTGTTGAGTAATGTCGAAGTTTTTTATCTCACAAGCAAACTGAGTTTTAAATTTATCGGCATCAAAATACGTAATCGGTGCTGCACCGCTCTTACCATTTACTAAACCGTCCCAATATTGCTCAATATTGTTTCCAATAGGTGTTAATGCACCTAAACCTGTAATTACTACTCTTCTCAACTCCATACAACTAAAACGTAAAGGTTATTATTTAGCGTTTTCTATATACGATACTGCTTGACCTACAGTTGCAATGTTTTCAGCTTGATCATCTGGAATCTGAATATCGAACTCCTTTTCGAATTCCATAATAAGTTCTACTGTATCCAATGAATCGGCTCCAAGGTCGTTTGTGAAACTTGCCTCTGTTAGAACTTCGTTTTCGTCAACACCTAATTTGTCAACGATAATCGCTTTTACTCTTGATGCAATGTCTGACATAATTTCTAATTTTAAATTTTTAGTTTAGGTCGCAAAAATAGCAAACTTTACATTAATACCGCCTAAACCTAAAAAAATGTGATTTTTAATTTTATAAAAATACGGCTTCTGCTTAATTTTACTGATGTTAGAGAGAACTTTTTTATTAGTATTTTTCTATTTTGAATTAAATTTAATCAATGAATAAGCGTTTTTGGGGGGTGTTTTAACTTTCTGATATAAAAATGATTACTCAATTTATTCCGTAACCAATGAAACGAATCATAATTTTTGCCTCTGGTAGTGGCACTAACGCCGAGAATATTATTTCACACTTTCAATCAAATAAAAAAGCAGAGATTACCCATGTTTTTTCTAATAAATCTACAGCTAAAGTGCTTCAGAGAGCTTTAAAATTTGGTGTAAATGCATTGCATTTCGATAGAGAAGCTCTTTATAATAGTCACGAAGTGCTAAATATTATTAAAGATGCTACTCCAGATTTAATTGTTTTAGCAGGTTTTTTATGGAAATTTCCTGATAATATCATAGAAGCGTATCCTAATAAAATTATAAATATCCATCCAGCATTATTGCCTAATTATGGTGGAAAAGGGATGTATGGAATGCATGTCCATAGAGCAGTGGTAGAAAATAAAGAAGCCTTTTCAGGTATTACGATTCATTATGTAAATGAAAATTATGACGAAGGAGGTATTATTTTTCAGGCTAAAACAAAATTAGAAGATAGTGATACTCCAGAAGAGGTAGCTTCTAAAATTCATCAATTAGAACAAGAACATTTCCCTAATGTAATAGAAGAACTACTTTATAAAGAATAATTTAAAGAGCAAAGTAAAAAAACACTATGCTATTAGATGATTAGTAGGATTTTAAAGAATATACTAAAGACCTTTAATATAAATTAGAGAGTAACAATATGTTAACCATAGTGGATCTAGGTAGACGAAGCATATTCTAGATAACACTTGTAATATACAATTACTAATAAATAATTATTGCCCAACTATTAAAATGACTTACTATAATGGCAAAGTTAAAATAGCCAGTATTATTTTAGGTATTGTATTAACTGCTTTTTTACTTTAAAGAAAACCAATGAGCAAAAAGAAAAAATATTATGTGGTCTGGAAAGGATTCCAAGAGGGGCTTTTTGATAATTGGAAAGCCTGTAAAGAATCTATTACCAATTATCCACAAGCTCAATACAAATCTTTTGAAACCAAAGTAGAAGCTATAAAGGCTTTTGATGGGGTGTATGCAGATTATGTGGGTAAAAAAGTAAGTAAAACAAAATTGTCTAAAGAAGAGTTGCTTAGGATAGGGGAGCCCAACCTTTATTCTTTAGCAGTAGATGCAGCCAGTAGTGGTAATCCTGGTAAAATGGAATACCAAGGGGTAGACCCACAAACGGGTAAATTATTATTTCATCAAGGCCCTTTTTTACAGGGGACTAATAATATTGGGGAGTTTTTAGCATTAGTCCATGGGCTTGCTTTTTTAAAACAGCATAATAGTGATAGGATTTTGTATACCGATTCTAGAATAGCAATGAGTTGGGTACGACAAAAAAAATGCAAAACAAAGTTGGCTCCTAATTCTAAAAATATAAAGGTTATGGAGTTAATTGCTAGAGCAGAAAATTGGCTGAAGGTTAATACCTACGACACCAAAATTGTAAAATGGGAAACTAAAGCGTGGGGAGAAATACCAGCGGATTTTGGACGTAAATAATCTAGTATCTAGATCTATGAAATGTATGCTTTTGTAAAGCGACCAATAGAATGAATAATTAAAGTTGATGGCGTTTTTACAGAAAATAAAAGAATACATATATAGCGTTTACCACCAAAGTTTTACTTCTTGCGAGGTGTCTACCTATCTAACTATTGCGATATTGGCAACCACTTTTCCGTTTTTAGGAATTACGACTTTGGTGGTTACAGCAATTGCTTTTAGGTATAATTTTAATGTGCCTTTTGTAATATTACTAACCTATAGTTTAGAACCTTTGCGTTTTTTTGTGTTTCTTCCCCTTAGTAATTTAGGAGGATACATTTTAGGATTATCCAATACGCCCCAGATAACATTACAGGGTTTAGGAGAAATTATAGATGCTGGTTTTCTAGAAAGTATCGGGTTTATAGCAGAGCAATTAAGTTTTGCCGTGGTAGGTTGGTTGTTAGTCGTAGTACCATTATCCTATCCTTTTTTCTTTCTAGTTAAAAAAATTATAGCTTATACTATTCCTAAAACAAAAGACTGTATAGATACGGCAGTTGCCAGCCCAAGAATAGATTAAGACTTGTTAATAAGTATTTTTGTTTTTTAGAGCAGTGTTTTTTGTTTATTGCAATATAATAAATAGGTAAATCTTATTTTTGCAATATGATAGAAGATAAAAACACAGCTCGTACTAGCCTTTCCGATTTAGGAGAATTTGGTTTAATAGATCATTTAACTAAAGACTTTGAGGTAAAACATACCAGTACCCTAAAAGGTATTGGCGACGATGCCGCGGTAGTGCATTTTGATAACGAATGTGTGGTAACTACCGATCTTTTAGTAGAAGGAGTGCATTTTGATTTAGCCTATGTACCCTTAAAACATTTAGGATATAAATCGGTAATGGTAAATTTGTCCGATGTATATGCCATGAATGCGACCCCAAAACAAATTACCGTTTCTATAGCTGTAAGTAACCGTTTCCCCTTAGAAGCATTAGAAGATTTGTATGCAGGGATTCGTGCGGCAGCAAAAATATATAATATAGATGTAATTGGGGGAGATACTACGTCTTCTCAGAAAGGTTTGCTTATTAGCATTACTGCTCTAGGACATGTAAAAAAAGAAGATATTGTATACAGGAGCGGAGCAAAGGATAACGATTTAATTGTATTATCTGGAGATATAGGAGCGGCTTATTTAGGTTTACAAGTGTTGGAAAGAGAAAACCAAGTATTTAAGGTAAATCCACAATCTCAGCCAGACCTATCTACATATAGTTACATTATAGAGCGCCAATTAAAACCAGAAGCGCGTAGGGACATCCCAGTGCTATTAAAAAAGTTAGAGGTAAAACCTACTAGTATGATTGATGTGAGCGACGGTTTATCTTCCGAAATTTTACATTTATGTAAGCACTCTAAAGTAGGAGCAACTATTTATGAAGAAAAAATACCTTTAGATCCTACAGTAATTTCTACATGTGAAGAGTTTAATATGGATAGTACTACTATCGCATTAAATGGTGGAGAAGATTATGAATTGTTGTTTACGGTAAGTCAAGACGATTACTCTAAAATAAAAGCCAATCCAAGTATTACCATAATTGGACATATAAACCAAGAAAAAGAAGGCGTGCATTTAATTACTCGTGGAAATACCAAAGTAGCAATTACGGCACAAGGTTGGAATAGTTTAAATGAAAATAAGGAGAATTAAACTAAACTTTTTATTAAGCTACGGCATTTTTCTTACTATCGCCCTTTTTAGCTTTTCGTTTTATAATTACAGTTTCTATACCTAAATGGATTAATTTTAATTCTTCGGTAAGAGAAACTAAATTGCCTTTGGTGTTAGTAGTAACTTGGCAACCACAGCAAGAACATTGATAGTGTTTTAAATGCTTGGTTATTTTTTTTACCAATTTGTATTTATGTCCAGAAACAGTACATAGTAATCGGTTTACGTTTGCGATTTCGGCTAAGTTCATGGCAGGTAAGAGGTTGGGTTAAACAATCATAAATTAAAGCAATAACTTTTAATAAAACAAGAGGGTTGTGCTTTTTGACGAAAAAATAAGTATTTAATCTGATATGTGAGGTTTTTTAAACGAAATTTATTAAAGTTAAATTATTGCTTTTTAGTTAATTAGGTGCTCAGTATTTGATAATGTTAAATTTTTCAAAAAAAAGAAACATTTCATTTTCATTGCCTTTTTTAACGTAAAAAAGGCAATGAAAATGAAATGTTTAGGACCTAAGAAATCTAAAAAAATTAGAAAAAAGCTCTTAATTGTACACTTCCCGTGTGTATAGTATTCGACGATTCGGATTTTCGTCCGCTATAATTAAGATTTAATTCTAGAAATTTAGTTAGTTTTTTTTGAGCCAAAATATTCCAGGTAAAATTGGTGCCAGGTTCCAATCCTTCTAAAATTTGAAACGATACAGGAGAAAAAGTATTTCCATCAAATTTATTCTCAAACCAATCAAAAGAACCTGTAAAAGTAGCATTCTGTTTATTCGCAAATCGAAAAGAGGTAGTAAAACGTTGTTGGGATAAATTTTCTTTTTCCCCTTCTGTATTTTTTTTAGAAGAAAATTCATAAGCAAGAGAAACACTAGATTGTTTGGAAAGTAAGTAAGAAATTTTAGGTTGTCCAGATTTTTCTTTAATTGTAAAGTTGCGGTTAGGCGTATTTTCTGTTTCACTAGTATTGCTACTGCTTTCGGTTTGGATATCAAAAAGCCAACTCTCCTTAACTTTATGGGTAAAATTAAGTCTGTTAGAGCGTAAACGGCTGCTTTGCCTTCCTGTAACCAGCAAGCTGTTGTTCTGGGTATTTAGGTAGTTATAAGTGGTAGAATAGCGCTGCTTGCCTCTATTAAAAAACAAAGAATTTCTTAGATTAGAATTTAAGCCTAAATCTTGATTAGAATTTTTAAAAATATTTAAATTTAAGTTGTTGTTTTCTTGTCTAACACTTCTATCTATAATATAAGAAGTTTGGTTATGGAAGTGGGACAGGTATTTTTGAAAGGTATTATTGGAATTTTGAAAACTACTAAAATTCCAGTTTAGCTGTTGGCTTAATTTGTTTTGATAAGTTTGTATAAAAACCTGTCTAGGAAGTAGCACTCTAATAAAAGTAGCTTGGTCTAGAAAAGGGCTAATTTCAAACTCTTGCAAATCTTGTATGCCATCCCCATTAAAATCAATCCAAGTATATTGTCCTTGGCTAGCGTCTACCTCTATAAAAGTAAACTCTTGTTGAGCCAGTGTACCACTTTGGGTTTCAATTAAAGTATTCCATTGTATTTTGTTTTTCCATAGACGCTGGCGGTAAATTAAACGGCTATTAAGGTTTTTTTCTTTTTCGGTCTCCCTAACATCTTTAAGTTCTCTATAATTAATAAAAAAAGAAAGCTGAGATTTGTCGTTTTCCACTAATTTAGAATCTAAGTATAACGTATTAGAAGTGGTTACTCGGTCTAGTTTTTTGTTTAGAAGGCTGTCATTTACTCTGTAGCGGTACCCTATTTTAGTATATACAGCAGTACTGTCTCCTAGGCCAGTATACGCTTCGTAAGATTTAAAACGTTGGCTTATGGGTGTTAAATCATTAGAGTCTTTGTTTTTTTCCTCGTTAGCTTCTGTTAAAAACTTAGCGCCTGTCCAAAACTTTTTATGGGTATAATTTATGTGGGAGGCATTTCTTAGAAAAGTACTTTTAGAAGTAGTAGAGTTAGTAGATAATAAACTAGTGTTTTGGTTCCATTTCCATCTATTGTGTTGGAATTTAGCGCTTATAAGATGTCTAGCCCCTTTGTATTGGTCGCTAAAATTTAAATATTCCAATCCGTAGTTAAAAGCATTGTTTATGTTTTTAGATAAATCAAAATAACTTTTAATAAAAACCTGATTGCTTGGAATAAAATTAATATCTAAATTCCAATCCCTATTAAATTCGACATTATATAAGCCTTCGATATTTCTAAATTTAGCATCTACATAGTCCACACCAGAATTTACCTTCGCATTCCAATTTCCTTTTTTAAATATATTTTGAGAAAAGTCTACATGTAAAGCCCCTCCTGTATTGTCCGAATCATTGGCATCCGAAAATAGATTAAGATCGTTGTTACTTCCTGCGAATTCAAAATTAATAGCTGTTTTATTATTAGGTTGGTAGGAAGCTTTAATTACAGCTAATTGTAATTTATTAGGAGCGTTAAGTCTAATTATAGGCTCAAAATTCCCTTGTGGAATTCCGTTAAGAGGGTTAACAAATGCAAAAATACGATTGGTTACATTCGCATTGGCTAAAATATAATTTCCAGTATTTGGAGGTACTTCGGTAAACCGTACATTAAATAATGGTTCATCCCTATCTTCTTCGGCATTCGTAAATTCAAAAATAGGATTTGTTTCTGTACCTATATTTTTATAAAGTGTTTTGTTGTCTGCAAATGTATCCGGGGTGGCAGAAGAGGCAATGGCTCTTTCTGGATTATCCCCAGCGTTGGAAAGAATTAGTTTTTGTTCATCCGTTAAGCTTTGTTGTAAAGTCTGATCTTTTAAATCATTTTCGTTGTAAATAAAAGCTTGTAGTTGCAGTTTGTCGGATTTGTAGGAAGCCCCACTTAATCCAAAAATTCTAGCAAAATTACTTTGTGTTACTTGGTATTCTACAACAATCCTCATGTCTGAAGTAATAGGAAAAGTAGGATTAAATCTAATTTCTCCTGCGTTATAATCAATAATATAATCGTTGTTTTCTCCTCTTGTTAGAGCAAGACCATTAATATATACCGTTTCGCTGCCTGATACAATTAAGACAAAAAGCTCTCCGTTTTGACCAATAAGCTTATAAGGTCCTTGGTTGCCTTCTTGCCCCTGTATGTTGCTTTGGTTAAAAACACCGCGTACTAAAGCCCCAGAAGCATAAATATTGGTATCGCTATTGGCTCCATTAATGGTAGCATTAGCAGACAGTCCCTGTAATTTTTTTGTAAAAGTGGCAAAAATACTTTCCTGCTCGGATAACTGAATATCTCCAGCGCGCACGCCCCAATTTTTAGATTGTAGTTCTATAAAAATTTGGTCAAACTCGTCCAAAGACTGCGAAAATCCACCTTGTTGTACGGGAATATTAGAATCTTGTAAAGAGGCTCTTAGGGTAATATTCTGGCTTAGCTTTCCAGAAAGTTGCAAATCTAATTCAGAATTAAAAACAGAGTTTTGGTTGTTTCCTAAAGTAATACCTCTAGAGATGCTACCACTTGTAGAGAGTCCATCGAAAAAAGAGATACTATTTTTAAAGTTGGGTTGCGTTAATTTATAAAAGGATAAAGCTTTAGTGTTTTTAGGTAAAATAAGTTCTTTGTCCAGTAACTGGTATTTTTGGGTAAGAAACTGTGGGTATTTTAAATAAGAAACAGTTAAAGAATCTGTAGCTATTTGCGTAGGCTTTAGGTATAACTCCGCTTTAGCAAAATCTACATTGTATAAGGAAGTATCTAATTCTTGTTTGTTTTTTAAATAAACTTTAAACTTTTCGGGTTGGATACTAACCGAATCTATAGAAATAGTATCGGTAACCTTAATTGTTTTGGAACGTTCCAAAGAAGGTATATTTTGGGTGTGTCCTAAATAGCTGATTAATAGGAAACATAAGTAAAGTACAATGTTTATTCGCATTCCTTTTCCAAACAATGGTTTAAAAATAACGCAAACTACGTACAAGTATTGAGTTTAGCACCTTGTAATCCTTAAAAACTACTTGTAAATTTAGTCTTTAAAACATTTTTACTTGATGCGCAGATTTTAATAAATCGTTAACCGATTTTACGGGGTTAAAAGTAATTAGTGGTACTTCTACAAAAATACTAATCCATTTTGCCATAGCTCCATTCCAAAGCCCAGGTAATTCTAAGGCTTTTACTTGGTGGCCTCGTATTGTTTTTTTGGTAATAAAACCAGCATTTTCGTCTACAAAATCTAGTAAATTAAATTTTTGATTTTTGTAATCTTTCATTCCGCATACCAAATCCACAGGATTAAAATGGGTAGAGTTTTTCATTATCTTTAATTGGGTAGGGTTGGATAAATCCACCTGTGCACTTTCTATAATTTGTAATTCGGAGTGTCCTCGGTCGTTTTTAATCCAAAAAGGTCCCCCTCCAGGTTCCCCTTCGTTCTTTACCATTCCACAGACACGAATAGGTCTATTTAAAACATCTTTTAGGTAGGCAAGCTTGTATTTTTCAGAAAACTTAAAGAAGTCTATGGGCATGTTTATATTTAATTCGTTCTGAAGAAAGTAGCTAATATCGTGCAATCCATTTTCGTCGGGAATAGAAGCCTCTATAGATTCTAGTATAGAAAATATTTTAGTTTGTGTATCTAATAGTTTTCCAGCCAAAGCTTTTTTATAAATAGCCAGTTCTTCTTGATATTTTCTAACGACTACGTTATCTATGTTTTTAATAAAAACAAGATCCGCGTCAATATCATTTAAGTTTTCGATAAGTGCTCCGTGTCCTCCAGGTCTAAAAAATAGCGAGCCATCGTCGTTCCTAAAAGGTTTGTTATTAGGGGTAACAGCTATGGTATCGGTAAATTCTTTTTGGGTAGAGTAGGAGATATCAAAAGTAGTATGTGTTTTGTCTTCGACAATTTTACGAATATTATCAAACTCTTCTTTAAAGCGATTTAGATGTTCTTTAGAAACTGTAAAATGTAAGGCTGCCTTACTATCTATAGTGCTATAACTTACCGCTTCGTTTAAGTGTTCTCCAAAAGCAGTACGAATTCCGCTATTTTTGTATTTATGAAAAGGTAATAAACCCTTAGGGTATGCTCCGTAGTTAAGCCCTTTATTATTTCTAAGCATTGTTTTTACAAACACATAAAACTGTTTCCCTTCGCTAAGTTCGTCAAAGTTGGGGTAGTTTTTTTTAGTTGCTTCAAAAACAATATCATAGAATGGAAATTTCTCTAAACCAATAAGAAATAATCTTATAGCAGTAGCCTTTTCGTAATTTAGGTAAGAATTTAGACTTTCGCTTTTATAATTATATCCTTCTAAAAATTTGTAAAACTCTTTAAACATACGTGTAGCCGCACCCGATGCAGGTACAAACTTAACTACAGCTAGGTTTTGTATGTGTTTTTCGTAGGACTTAGCAAACTTTTGTAGTTCCTCTTCATTAAAATTAAGAATGCCATTACCTATGGTAGCAGCATCTCTTAGACTAACAAAAGGAATTTCTCTTTTGAAAATTTCTATTTGCTTAGATATCCTTTTTTGTGTTAAGCCCTTATCCTTAATCTGTTGCTTATCTGCCTCTGTAAATTGCACTTCGAGTTGTATTTTATGTCTGTGTATAACGCAATATAGCAAAACTTAAAGACAATTAATAGCTGTTCGACGAAGCGAAAACACAAATAAAATCTCTAAAGTGTATAATGTCAATAGAATAAAAGTCAACTTTTGTTAAATAATTAACACTTGCCACAGTAAGAGGGTTATTATTTACTATGGGAGCCACATCTATATGCTGCTTAAAACTTAATCCAGGGGTACCATAAAGTTTGTATATAGATTCTTTAGCGCCCCATATAGCAGTGAGTATATCAATAGGATTATCGCTGTTATTTACATACTCCATTTCTTTATTCGAAGTAAATTTTGGCGCTATTTTTAAGATCTTATTACGTTTCTTTTCAATATCAATTCCCACTGGAGTATCGCTAAAGATAACCGCAGCATAATTGTAAGAATGTGTAATAGATACTTGTAAACCATCGCTTAAACTAGGTTTCCCTTCGGAGGAGTAAGTTAGGTCCATATCGCTATATTGGGCAATAGCCAATATGTGGCGTACACTAAGGTAAGCCCTACGGTGTAGCTCCGATTTCATACTACGTATACGGTTGGTAGAATTTTCTCCTAATACTATTCCTTTGGACAATTCCTCTTCGGACTCTGTAATTTCCCAAATTAATACATGGGTAGAGTCGTTAACTGCAATGCTTTTATAAAGTGGCATTCAATAAATTAGTTTAATGGTTATTTTGTAACTTCGCACTCCAAAATACGACAATCAGAAAAGTTTTACGAAAGTAACTTTCTTTTGTTTAATTGCTATTATAAAATAAAAAATTATGAGCAACGCAACAGCACCTTATGTGCCATTTAAAGTAAAAGATATTTCCCTAGCGGCTTGGGGACGAAAAGAGATTGAATTAGCAGAAGCAGAAATGCCTGGTTTAATGTCTTTACGTGAAGAGTATAAGAACGAGCAACCTTTAAAAGGTTCGCGTATTGCAGGATGTTTGCACATGACTATTCAAACCGCAGTACTTATAGAAACCTTAATAGCCCTTGGAGC
>CALGNG010000259.1 GCA_937958735.1 uncultured Aquimarina sp.
CAGGTATCGCTATTTATACTCCATATGGCAGCTCTGTAGAATGGCCAAGAGATTGGGCTGGGGCTGGATTAGTAAATAATATAGAATTAAAAGCCGTTTTTATTAACCCTGTTTTTTCTTTTAAAGTAAACGATGCCTTAAGTATTGGAGGTGGACCCATTTTTGTAATAGGAAGTGTTAACTTTGACCGAAACATAGAGGTTGCCGATGGGGCTACTAGCGTAAACGGCCCTAGTAGTATAGAAATTGATGCCGAAAACGTTACCGCTTGGGGATGGAAAGGTTCTATATTATTTAAACCTACAGATAAACTTACTTTAGGGGCTAGCTTCCAGAATAAAATAGATCTAGATGCTGAAGATGGGGATGTAACTTTTACCAACGCACCCCAAATTAATACCCGATTTAATGCTTCTTTACCTTTACCTGCCGAATTAACTTTAGGACTATCTTATAAGGTAAACGAAAAGTTATTACTTGCCTTTGACTTTAACAGAGCCTATTGGAATGCCTACAGAGAATTGCGCTTAGATTTTACCGCTACAGGACCCGACGGATCCCCTATAGTAGATCCATCTATAAATGCACGTAATTACAAAGACGCTAGCACATATAGGTTTGGTGGACAATACGACTTAAATAAAAAATTTACTTTTAGAGCTGGATATTATTTTGACGAAAGCCCTGTTACTTCTGGATTCTTTTCCCCAGAAACTCCTCGTAACGACTCCCATGGATTCACCACTGGTTTATCTTATAACATTAACGACCATTTTGCTATTGATGCTTCATTCTTGTACCTATACTTTGACGAAGTTAACGAATCTTTTGATTCTACCACTAGGGATAATATCCCCCCATTAGAAGGCACATACAAATCCAATGTATTTGCTCCAGGAATAGGAATCACTTATAAATTATAACAAAATGAAAAAAAATACCTACATATATATCGTATTAGCTTCACTAGGTTTTATAGCTTGCGAACCCGAATTTGACCAACCATTAGAAGATACTCCTATAGCACTACAAAGTAGTGGAGAGGCAGATTTCTCTAAATACGTAGCCATAGGCAACTCTCTTACCGCTGGATTTGCAGACGGCGCTCTTTTTATAGATGGTCAAGAAAATGCCTTTGCCAACCTATTAGCCAACCAAATGAAGCCTGCTGGTGGAGGGGACTTTAACATCCCTTTTATGACCGACAACAATGGTGGATTTAGCGGGCTTGAGCAAGCCTTTGGAACACGTTTAGTTTTAGAAATCGATAACCGAGGAAATAGAACTCCTGTACGCATTAGTGAAACCGCTAACAACGACATTACCGCAAGAGCAGAAGGAAGCGTATTTAACAACATGGGCGTACCTGGAGCAAAAAGTTACCAACTTATTCTACCTGGATTTGGAAACCCTGCTGGTCTACTAACTTCCCCTCCCTCTACCAACCCTTACTTTGTTCGTTTTGCTAGAGAAGCCAACTCCTCTGTAATTGGAGATGCCGCCATCCAAGAACCTACCTTTTTTACATTATGGGCAGGTAATAACGATGTCTTAGGTTATGCTGTAGCAGGAGGAGCTCCAACAATACTAGAAGATGGAACTATAATACCTATTACCAACCAAACAGGAAGTTTTCCTGCTTTAGATTTAGCTACTGCTACACAAGATGAAATTACAGCTGCTTATGGAAATGTAGCTAGCAGCTATGGAAGTAACGATATTAGTGACCCTGCACTAGTTGCCACATCCACCGCAATAATAACTAGTACACTAACCGCTAACGGAACTAACAACACAAGAGGCGTAGTGATTAACATCCCAGAAATTACTAGTATTCCGTTTTTTACCACAGTACCCTTTAACCCTGTACCGTTGGATGCCGCTACCGCAGAAGCTACAAATATGGCTTATACTGGATATAATGATGGCTTAATTGGAGCAAATGCTTTAGGCGCTTTAAGCACTGAAGAATTAAGACGTAGAACAATCAATTTTGAAGCTGGTCAAAACCCAGTTGTAATTTTTGACGAAAACCTAACCAACCTTGGAGCTATTAATCCTTTATTAGCAATGCTACCACAAATAAGACAAGCTACCGAAGATGATTTGATTTTATTAACAGCAAGTAGTTTTATAGGAACACAAGCTATAGAAAACGACCCTACAACTACAAATGGCGTTGCCATACCTTTAGCAGACAAATGGGTACTAACCCCAGAAGAGCAAACAGAACTATCTACTGCCATAGCTGGCTACAATGCTGGTATAAGCGCCGTAGCAGAAGCCAACCCTAGTATTGTATTATACGATGCCAATACTAGATTACAAAGGCTATCCCAAAGAGGCATTACTTCCGAAGGGATTCGAGTAACATCCGAATTTGGTACAGGGGGTACTTTTTCTCTAGACGGAGTCCACTTAACACCACGAGGAAATGCTGTAATTGCTAACGAACTTATCGAAATAATTAACGATGAATTTGATGCTACTTTACAACCTGTACAAACAGGCTCTTTTAACACGATTACTATTAAATAGTTATTATACATACTATAACAAAAAAACTCTTTCGTTAAATAATGAAAGAGTTTTTTTTTGTTATTTATCTCTACATATTAAAAAATTGCCCAAACTTTAAAAAAACCGTACTTTTGCAGCCAATTTTATTCGCATAAATACAGAAGGATGAATATTTCTAAAGAGCAGATTGATAATCTAAATGCGGTAGTAACCGTAGAAATTAAAAAGGAAGACTACAGCGATCGTGTAGAAAAACTACTAAAAGACTACCGAAAAAACGCCAATATTCCTGGGTTTAGAAAAGGTCACGTTCCTATGGGAATGGTGAAAAAACAATACGGAGAGGCTATTATGGCCGAAGAAGTAAACAAATTGCTTCAAGAATCTTTAAACAACTTCCTTACTGAAGAAAAATTAGACATTCTTGGAAATCCACTTCCTAAAGATCAAGAAAAATTTTCTTGGGACGATGAAGATTTCAAATTTCAATTTGAATTAGGTTTAGCTCCAGAATTTGAAGTAAACTTACAAGGGAAAGATGCCCTTAAAAATTATAAAATTGTTGCAACAGAAAAAATGATAGACGACCAGATCGTATCTATTCAAAAGCAATACGGAACCTTAAATCCTATTGATGCTGTAGCAACCGAAAGCTTAATTGCAGGGAAGTTCGAAAACGAAACTGAAGAAATTAGTAAAGAAGCTACTATAGAATTAAGCAACGTACAAGAAAAAACTCAAAAGTTATTTATTGGTGCTAAAGTAGGTGATGTTATTACTGTAAACACTAAAGACCTTTACGAGAACAACCAACTTCTAGTAAGCCAAATAGGTATTGCCCAAGCAGACAAAGATCTTGCAGATTTTGACCTTAACTTTTCTATTACAGAAACTAACGAGCGTATTTTAGCGGATTTAGACCAAGAATTGTTTGACAAATTATTTGCAGACGGATCTGTAAAGTCTGTTTCTGACCTAAAAGAAAAGATTAAAGAAGATGCCGAAAATCAGTTTGTACAACAAGCAGATCAGCAGTTATTAAATACCGTAACAGAAAGTGTTATCGAAAATACTAATTTTGAGTTACCTACAAACTTCTTAAAAAAATGGTTACGCACCGCTGGTGAAAAAACATTAACAGAAGAAGAAGCTAACGCAGAATACGAAAAAAGCGAAAAAGGACTTCGTTTTCAGTTAATCGAAGGTAAAATCATAAAAGACAACAACCTTCAGATTGAATTTGAAGAAATTAAGGAATACACAAAAACCTTAATTACTGCTCAAATGGCTCAATATGGCCAAACCAATCCTGAAGATTCTGAACTAGATGGTATTGTACAACGCGTTTTAGGAAACCAAGACGAAGTTAAACGTATCTCAGAACAATTGATTAGCCAAAAGTTATTAGCCTTCTATAAAGGAAACGCTAACCTTAAAGAAGAGGAAGTTACTTTTGAAGAATTTATAGAGAAAGCTTACAAAGCATAAGTCGTAGGCATTCTTTTAAATATTGATTATCTTAGAGGCGTAGAAAAATTTCTACGCCTTTTTTAAACTCTAAAAAAAAGCTTCAAAAAGAATGGATTACGGAAAAGAATTTGAAAAATACGCTATTCAACACCACGGTATTAATAGCAACTACTATAACAAAATAGTAAGCACAGTTACCCCTCCAGTAGGAATGACACCTAATATTA
>CALGNG010000260.1 GCA_937958735.1 uncultured Aquimarina sp.
CGTTAGTCTCTCCAGAAATAGCAACACCATCTCTAAACCATTGGTAACCATCAAAAGCTTCCCCCACAATAGTAATGGATGCCACACCCGAAACTCTATCTATACAGCCTGGCGTTGTAATTTGTAAGTCTATATCTGGCACTGTATCAAAACCAGAAAAATATCCTGCCACCCCACGCACCCCACTAGTTGCAAAAAAGCCAACAGCAATAGGCCCCGTAGACTGTACTGAAACATTTCCCGTTAACCCTGGAATAAAAAAGGTTTTCCAATCTGTAGTCCCTAACACATTTACCTCTCCAGGAAGCGCTACTGGCGATGTACCGTCCACACCATCAAATACCAGAATATTAGCATTAGGCGTACTGGTCGACGCTATTATAGTAATCCCTCCATTTAAAGTTTCTCCCGCTATATCTGTAATATTCGAAATATTATTAAGCTCATTAGGCAACAAACAATTTACAGGCGCTATAAAATTAAGCCCTATCGTTGCAACACTCTCCGACCCCGCTAGTACTTGATACGCATACACATCCTTATTGGTCGCTACATACATATTAGCCCCTGGCGCAGAAGTAGCGATAGGGTTGGAGTAATTACTTGTTGGTATTTCAAAAAATTCCCCATTATCTATTGTTGCTATAGGAATAGTCCCTCCATTAACAAAAATATCGGTACCATCCTCTGTAGCAATAATCAAAGGGAATTCTGTTTCATTAGTTCCATTTCCTCTAACAAAAACATACTCTGTACCCAATCTATTTTCTGGCACTGGCTGATCGATCCCTGCATCTATAGATGTTAGCGCCGCATTAACTCCAACATTCATCCCTCCATTACTAATTACAATATTATTATTGGAGGTTATCGAAGCTCCAAGCCACCCTACCTCGTTAGCCGCTGGCTGATCCCTACGTACCGCTTCCAAAACAAAAGATTCGTTAGCCTGCAATGTTCTTGTAATAGTATCGTCTGTAATCCCAGCCCTATCTGCCCTTAAGCGGAACGTACAAGCCGGATCATATCCAGAAATAGTTACTACCGTCCCATCTTCTGTTGCCATAATTCCTAAAGTAGAAGACAGGCTTCCATTCATATTAGCCCTAGCAGGTATCCCTCCCCATTTAAAAGCTGTCCCCAAAGCACTTCTTCCTTTAGTCGTTAAAGAGGTCGCTTGATTTTGAGAATTACCCCTATAATTTACATAAAAATCTTCCCCTCCTCTAGATCTAAATCGCAATCCTGCATTATCTAAAACAACACCTGTATTGGCATTGGAAACTAATGTAATATCGTTAAATCCATCTGGGATTATTGGAGCTCCTAATTCTGCAGGAGCTCCGTTTGACACCGTTAAACTAGCTATTGCTACTGTACTTGTTCCTCTAAAAACATCTACAACAAAAGAGTCTACCTCTGGAGTCGATAAATATATAGTTTGAGCAACTATCGGCGCAGTATTACCTTGCTTTAAAGGCGGCAAATAATGCAAATCACTTAACTGCGCGTTCACTTTAAAAAAAGAAATCACTAACAACACAAAAAAAAATACAATCTTCATAAGGATATCATAAATTATATATAAATATCGTTAATTTATTTCAAAAAACAGCTTTATCAGAACACCCATAAATAATTTAATTAACTGTATATCAAAAATTTAACACATAAATACCTCAAACCATTTTATAGGCTAATAGCATATTTTACAAATTATACGTATACTTGGCTTTTATTTTGAACTTCCTCCTACTAAATGAAAAAAGCTAACTATTCTGACAAAGCAATAATAGTATCTATCCTACACTCTGCCTTTGAGCCTATACGGGAAGCTAACTCTATTAACTTCATCGTAAAACAAGACAAAAAAAGAAGCCAGCGTATAAAGCTTTTAATGGAATATTTGTTTGAAGATTGCTTTAGATTTGGAGAAGTACTTATATCCAACAATAAAGAAGCTTGTATATTATTAAAATACCCACACACCCAAAAACCAACTTTTAAAAATCTTTATTGGCAGCTTAAATTAGCCACTGGCTGTATTGGACTACTCAATGTTCCAAAAGTTTTAAAAAGACAAGCTATCTTAAAAAAGCACCATATAAAATCGCCCTACATACACCCTGTTATTATGGGAGCGCGTAACGAGATTAACGGACTAGGCATTGGTGTACGTTTAATAATACAACTTATAGACAAGTATTCTAAAAACGAACTTCCTGTTATTATAGAAACCACCACAGACCAAAACCTTCGCATCTACAAGCGTTTTGGCTTTAACGTTTTTAAAAAAATCCAAACCAAAGATTTTCCTTTATATTTTTTAAGGATGAACTAACATTACTTAAAACAAAAAAAGGTTGTTCTAATTGAAAAAATCAATTAGAACAACCTTTTTTTGTTACTGAAACCTATTATTGTTACAAGCCTTATATCTTAGCTAAAGCTTGCTCTATATCCTCTATAACATCCTCTATATGCTCCAATCCTAAAGAGCAACGAACCGTACCTGGGAAAATACCAACAGCCTCTTTGTCTTCATCCGACAATTTTGCATGAGTAGTCGATGCAGGATGGGTTACAATTGTTCTAGAGTCTCCCAAGTTAGCCGAAAGAGAACATAATTTTATATTATCAAAAAAAGTTTTACCCCCTTCTACACCTCCTTCTACCTCAAAACACACAATAGTACCCCCTAATCGCATTTGTTTTATAGCTACTTCGTACTGCGGATGCGATTTTAAAAAAGGATACTTTACCCATTTTACCTTAGGATGCGATTCTAAAAATTGCGCCATCTTTAAGGCATTATCGCATTGCTTATCTGCTCTTACAGCAAGAGTCTCTAAACTTTTAGACAATATCCAAGCATTAAAAGGAGACATAGAAGGCCCTGTTAACCTAGAAAACAAATATACTTCTCGTATTAATTCTTCGCTCCCAACAGTAACCCCTCCAAGGACACGTCCTTGACCGTCGATAAGCTTCGTTGCAGAATGAATAACCAAATCTGCTCCAAATTTTATAGGATTTTGCAGATATGGCGTTGCAAAACAATTATCTACTATAAATAGAATATTGTGCTTCTTAGCTATCTTAGACAAATATTCCATATCTAAAACATCTACTCCCGGATTAGTCGGAGTTTCGCAATAAATAAATTTAGTGTTGGGCTGTATTAAACTCTCTACAGTTTCCACATCGTCCACCCCAAAATAACTAGTTTCTATATTCCATTTAGGAAAATACTTGGTAAACAACCCATGGGTTGCTCCAAAAACAGATCTTGCCGAAACAATATGATCTCCAGAACTTAGTAAGGCTGCAAAAGTAGAGTATACTGCCGCCATACCCGACGCAAAAGCAAACCCTGCTTCTGCACCTTCCAGTTTACACATCTTAGAAATAAACTCGTTAGTATTAGGGTTACTATACCTACTATATAAATCACGTTGTTTTTCTTCTGCAAAAGAAGCTCTCATTTCTTCAGCATCATCAAACACAAAACCAGAAGTTAAGTATAAGGGTACCGAATGTTCTTTGTTTTCCGAACGTTCCCATTGGTCTCTAATCGCAATGGTTTCAAAATGTTTCTTATTCATTTTCTACTGGATTTCCATTTACCACGACACTATAAGTAACCGTAGCTGTAGGTTCTAAAGTTTTAGAAACCGAACAATATTTATCGAAAGAAAGCTCTGCTGCTTTCAATGCCTTTTTAGGTTTTACTTCTCCTTCTATAAAAATAGTCGCGTGTATTTTAGAAAAAGGCTTTGCTTCCCCCATCTCTTTACGCTCTCCTTCTACCTCCATCTTATAGGAAGTAATCTCTTGGCGCTGCTTTTGTAAAATTCCTATTAAATCGATACCACTACAACCGGCAACTCCCATTAATAGCAGTTCCATAGGACTTGCTCCAAGATCGTCTCCGCCTTGGATAGCACGTTTATCTAAATCTACTACATAACCACGATCATTTTTAACTTGAAAATGAAATTTATCGTTTACTCTGTCTAATGTTACTTTCATACCAATAAAGTAATAGGATCTTTTTAATTATACTTGAAATACAAATTTCGTGAAAATATGTGACTTTTTAAGCTTCTGAATTTCAATTGTTTTTATATTTCCACTCTATAGAATTAAGATATATTACAAATAATATTAAAAAAAACTCGCTTTTCACATCTAAATACTGGTTTTTTCCTAAAATAACACAAGTATCCTAACGAAAACATATTTACACCTTTAGATGTTTACCGTTTGATAATCTACTTATATAACAAAATGAACTATATTTGCATGCAATTAAATCTTTAGTTGCAATGAAAGCACATGAATCTAAAATCGTTGGAGAAGGTCTTACCTACGACGATGTCTTATTAGTTCCAGCATATTCTCAAATTTTACCCAGAGAGGTAAGTATCAAAACCAAATTTACTCGTAACATTACCATTAATGTGCCTATTATATCGGCAGCTATGGATACGGTTACCGAATCGAGTATGGCTATTGCTATGGCTAGAGAAGGTGGTATTGGAGTACTACACAAAAACATGTCTATAAAAGAGCAAGCTACAGAAGTACGTAGAGTTAAACGTGCCGAAAGTGGAATGATTATAGATCCTGTTACCCTACCACTAGATGCTGTAATTGGAGATGCCCAAGCTGCAATGAAAGAATACCGAATTGGAGGAATCCCTGTTGTAGACGCCAACCAAAAACTGGTAGGTATTGTAACCAATAGAGATTTACGTTTCGAAAAAGAACTTACAAAACCCGTAACAGAGGTAATGACTAGCAAAAACCTAGTTACTGTTGCAGAAGGTACAAGTCTAAAGGAAGCAGAAGTAATACTTCAAAACAATAAAATCGAAAAACTTCCAGTTGTATCAAAAGACAATACTCTAGTTGGATTAATTACCTTTAGAGACATCACCAAACTTACTCAAAAACCCAACGCAAATAAAGACCAATATGGTCGTCTACGTGTTGCCGCAGCACTTGGAGTAACTGCCGATGCTGTAGAAAGAGCCAAGGCTTTAGTCGATTGCGGAGTAGATGCCGTAATTATCGACACCGCACATGGACATACCAAAGGTGTGGTAGACGTGCTTAAAAGCGTAAAAAAAGCCTTTCCAAAGCTAGACGTAGTAGTAGGTAATATTGCTACCGCAGAAGCTGCAAAATACCTGGTAGAAGCAGGAGCCGATGCCGTTAAAGTTGGTATTGGACCAGGATCTATTTGTACTACTCGTGTTGTTGCAGGAGTTGGTTTTCCTCAATTTTCTGCCGTACTAGAAGTAGCCGCTGCTATTAAAGGAAGTGGAGTTCCTGTAATTGCAGATGGTGGTATTAGATATACAGGAGATATCCCTAAAGCTATTGCTGCAGGTGCCGATACAGTAATGCTGGGATCTCTACTAGCAGGAACCAAAGAATCTCCAGGAGAAACTATTATTTTCGAAGGAAGAAAATTCAAATCTTATCGCGGGATGGGATCTGTAGAAGCTATGAGGCAAGGTTCTAAAGATCGTTATTTCCAAGACATAGAAGACGATATTAAAAAACTAGTACCAGAAGGTATTGTTGGACGCGTTGCATATAAAGGGGAATTAAACGAAAGCATCCACCAATTTGTTGGAGGTTTACGCGCTGGAATGGGATACTGCGGATCTGATTCTATCGAAAAATTAAAAGAAACTGGAAAATTTGTAAAAATTACCGCTAGTGGGATTAACGAAAGTCATCCACACGATGTAACCATTACAAAAGAATCTCCAAATTATTCTAGATAATAAAAGATTATAATAAATTTTAAGGAGGTTATCTGAAAAACAAACGAGTAATCACACTGAGCCTGTTTCCAAATCATCTATTTATGTATGACAAAAAAAACAAATTCAGTGCGATGAAAACTACATTTTTCAGCTAACCTCCTTTCTATTTCATAACCACAAACAACAAGCACGCTACTCTTAGGTGAATGCTTATATTTGTGAATCAATATCAATTTTATGAGCAACACTGTTAAAAATACATTTCAATTTTTATGGCCCTATATATTAGGCTTACTTATTATTCGCCTAGGAATAGATGTAATTATAAAACAATTTATACCCACACTTTCTGGAGCAAGTCTTGGGCAAGGCATATCCCTAGTCGTAGAATTGATCTTTTTATTTTTAACCATTAACAATTACAAAAAATTTAAAAACAACGGAAGCTTAATGTTTTCCGAAGGCATAAAAGTAGGACTTGGACTAATTCTAGTTTTTGGTATTACATTCTCTATCTATATTGTTTTACATGGCAAGTATATAGACCCTACTTACCAAGAAAATATCGCTAGAGAATTTGCAGAAAAAGCAGGACAAGAATACCACGAAGCTAAAGATAATATGGTATTTATAGGACTTGCCAGTTCTGTAATTAGATATATTTTCATTGGAGCCCTTGGCTCTATTATTTGTTCTGCAATTCTTAAAACAGAAAAATAATGAAAGATCTTTCCATAGTTATTCCTCTTTTAAACGAAGCCGATTCCTTACCAGAATTACACCAATGGATTGCCACAGTATTGCAAAAGGAACAACTCTCCTACGAAGTTATTTTTGTAGACGATGGGAGTATCGATAACTCCTGGGAAGTAATTACAGCTTTACAAAATAAAGATATTAATATAAAAGCCATACGCTTTTTACGCAATTACGGAAAGTCCCAAGCACTACATGCTGGTTTCGAAAAAGCCAACGCAAAGGTAATAATCACCATGGATGCAGACCTACAGGACAATCCAGAAGAAATCCCAGGGCTTTTCCACATGATTACCCAAGAAAACTACGATTTGGTTTCTGGCTGGAAAAAGAAACGTTACGATTCTGTACTTTCTAAAAACCTACCCTCGAAACTATTTAATGCCGCTGCTAGAGCCACCTCTGGCGTAAAACTAAACGATTTTAACTGTGGACTAAAAGCCTACAAACTAGATGTGGTTAAAAACATTAATGTATACGGAGAAATGCACCGTTACATTCCCGTATTAGCAAAAAACGAGGGTTTTTCTAAAATTGGAGAAAAAATAGTACAGCATCAAGCTAGGAAATACGGGGAAACAAAATTTGGAATCAATCGTTTTGCTAACGGTTTTTTAGATTTAATAACCATTTGGTTTACTTCCAAATTTGGCAAACGCCCCATGCATTTTTTTGGTCTTATTGGTTCTTTTTTATTTGCTATAGGGTTTTGTTTCGCCACCTATCTAGGTGCCGACAAATTGTTTTTTAACCAAGCAGGAAGGCTAATTACAGAACGCCCACAATTTTATATTGCCTTAACCTGTATGGTACTAGGAACACAATTTTTCTTAGCTGGTTTTTTAGGAGAAATTCTACTTCAAAACAAATCCAATACCAACGCACGATATAAAATTGCAGAAATAATTTAAAGCCTTTCGATTTCTTTTAGAATTAGTATTTTTGCGTTTCAATTTTTTATTTAAATTATGAGCGCACTCTCTCCCCAAATTCAAGAACGCATAAACGAATGGCTAACACCTGTTTTTGACACGCAAACACAAAAAGAAATAAACGAAATGCTTACTTCTAACACCGAAGAAGCAGAAGAGGCTTTCTATAAAGACCTAGAATTTGGTACAGGTGGTATGCGAGGTGTTATGGGAATGGGTACTAACCGCATTAACAAATACACTCTAGGCAAAAGCACCCAAGGGCTAAGCGACTACCTAAAAAAGAGTTTCCCTAACCAAGAAATTAGCACTGTAATTGCCTAC
>CALGNG010000261.1 GCA_937958735.1 uncultured Aquimarina sp.
TTGTGCAATTGCAGCAGAAGAAATAAAGATACTTAATGCTGTTATTCCTATAATATTTATAATTTTCATAATTTTATTTTTAGGGGTTAATACTACTATTGTTTTGAACGTTCTATAACTTTAGACTAGAAATAGACGTAAAGGTTTAATTAACTTTCTTTTTATTCAGAAAAAACCAAATCTTCTAAAGCAAATTCATCAAGATATTCCTCGCTATAATTATCATCTAAATAGATAGAAAGTAAAGGGTCGTTCTTATAAAAAAGAGTGCTGTCTAGATTGGTTTCCGTTTTTTTGGAAAGAGTTGTTACTATTTTTGTATTAGGATTTAAAGAAGAAAAATTAGTAGAAATAACAATCAGTAATAATATAGAAGCTGCTATGGCTAACCCGTATTTAAAAGTAGATTTATACTTGTAAAAAATAGATGTGTTAGAAGGTTTTACGGACTTTAAAATAGTAGTTTCCGAATTTGCAAAGTATTTATTGGGAGTAGAAAACCCCAAATCTGTTTTGGACTTATTAGTAATAGTAGGCTCTGTAGACTTTAAAATAGCGGTTTTATTTTCTTTAAAATACCCATTAGGTACAGAAAACCCCTCTTTATTATATATAGTATTTTTTTTCATAATAAATTACTGTTTTAAAAATGCTTCAATTTTTTTTTTAGCTATGTGGTAAGAAGCTTTTAGTGCCCCCTGGGAAGTTTCTAAAATCTCCGATATTTCGCTAAATTTTAATTCGTCATAATAGCGCATTTGGAAAACCCGCTTTTGTTTTGTGGGAAGTGTATTAATAGCTTGTTGTAATTGATATTGAATTTTATTTCCTTCGAAATATACATCCTCTTTTAATTCTCCAAGGATTTTGGTAGTTAACTCTTCCGACGATATCTTTAGCATTTTTTGTTTTTTATTTAAAAACGATAAAGATTCATTATAAGCAATTCGGTACATCCAAGTATGCAAAGCGCTATCTCCTTTAAACTTAGGGAGTCCTTTGTGAATTTTAATAAAAGTATTTTGGAGTACATCGTTAGCATCTTCGTGTAGTAACACTATTTTACGAATGTGCCAATATAATCGTTGTTGATATTGGTCTAATAACTTAGTAAAAGCCTTTTCCTTAGTTTTAGGATCTTTTAGATTTTGTATAAAAAGGCTTTCTTCTATCAAATTAATATTTATTTTGTTACATAGCTTTAGACTAAAGTTATTCTAAAAGGTTTAATTCTGTTTCAATTATTTTTAAAAAAAAGACCGTTTGATTTTTTCAAACGGTCTGTAAATACTTAAAATAGAATATTTTATCTTAATTCTGCTCCAAATTCTTTTTCAAAAGTTTGTTGTAGCTTATTCATTATTTTATCGATTTGTTTATCGTTAAGTGTTTTGTTCTCGTCTAATAAAGTAAAACTAAGGGCATAAGATTTTTTGCCTTCAGGAAGGTTTTTACCCTCGTATACATCAAAAAGATTAACCTCTTTTAAAAGCTTGCGCTCTTGTTTAAAAGCTGTTTGGTATAACTGGTTATAGGTAATTTTTTGATCTAATAATAAAGCAAAATCACGACGTACAGGTTGGAACTTGGGTAAGTCTACCAGCTTAATATTTTTAAACTTTAAGTTTTCAATAATAGCAGACCAGTTAAAATCCGCAAAAAGTACAGTTTGTCCAATACTAAATTGCTTATTAATTTTATTAGAAACTACTCCAAATTCTACTAAAACATTTCTTCCTTGTGATAATTGTATTCCTTCAGAAAAAACAGAAGAATTTACTGGAGCTACCTGTGTATTAGAAATTCCAAGGCGTTGTAATATACGCTCTACAATAGATTTTAAGAAAAAGAAACTACTAGTTTGTTGTGGTTGGTTCCAGTTTTCGGAAAACTGATTACCTGTTACAAATAAGCTTAAATGTTTATTCTCTATATTTTTGCCTTCTACAGCATGATATGTTTTTCCAAACTCGAAGAATTTTAAATCGGAACTTTTACGGTTAATATTATAGGAAACAGCCTCTAAACCAGAAAATAATAAAGATTGGCGCATTACCGATAAATCCGAGCTTAATGGATTTAATATTGTAACATTTTCTTCCTCTTTTAATTCCGAAATATAACTTATGTATTTAGGAGTAGTTAGAGAGTTGGCCATAATTTCGGCAAAACCTTGACCTACCAATTGCTCTGCAATTTTGTTTTGTACCTTATAGTCTTCTACTTTAGATACACTGGCAATAGATGCGTTTAATTTAGTGGTAAACCCAATATTGTTGTATCCATATACACGAAGGATTTCTTCAATAACATCGGCTTCCCTTTGTACATCGTTCCTGTAAAAGGGAATGGTTAATCCCAATCCACTTTCGGTAACATTATTCACTTTTATTTCTAAAGAAGATAAAATACTTTTAATGGTTTCTCTTGGTATCGCTTCTCCAATTAACTTGTCTGTATTCTCGTAAGACAGTACTACTTGGTAGTCCTTAAATTTTTTAGGATATAAGTCGGAAATGTCGCTAGTAATTAATCCACCAGCATACTCCTGTATAAGTAAAGCGGCACGTTTTAAGGCATATTCGGTAAAATTAGGATCAATACCTCTTTCAAAACGGAAAGACGCGTCTGTATTTAAAGCATGGCGTTTTGCAGTTTTACGAACACTTACAGGGTTAAAATAAGCACTTTCTAAAAATATTTGCGAAGTAGATTCGCTTACGCCAGAATCTAAGCCACCTAAAACTCCTGCAATACACATAGGTGTGTCCCCATCACAAATCATTAAATCCTCTTCGTGTAAGGTGCGTTCTACACCATCTAGTGTAGTAAATTTAGTTCCCGCTTTAACTGTTTTTACTTCGACTTTTCCAGTTGTAATGCTAGAGGTATCAAAAGCATGTAGGGGTTGCCCTAACTCGTGCATTACATAGTTGGTAATATCTACTACATTATTTTTTGGTGTAATACCAATAGCTTTAAGTCTATTTTTAATCCATTCTGGAGATTCCTCTATTTTAATGCCAGTAATACTTACACCGCAATAGCGAGGAGCTAATTTTGTATCGGCAACTTTAATATCAAATTTATGTAACCTATTTTCTACATGAAAACTCATTACAGAAGGGCTAATAAGCTCTTTAGTAACTCCCTGTTGCTGCAATCCAGCTTTTAAATCGCGGGCCGTACCAAAATGGCTCATAGCATCGGCACGATTTGGAGTTAATCCTATTTCAAAAATCTCGTCAGTTTCAATATTAAAGACTTCGGCAAGTGGTGTACCTATTTTAAGGTCCTCGTCTAAAACTAAAATCCCGTCATGTCCTTTACCAAGGCCTAGCTCATCTTCGGCACAAAGCATTCCAAAACTTTCCTCTCCTCGGATTTTTCCTTTTTTAATTTTAAAGGCTTCTCCATCTTCTGTAAATAATTCGGTACCAATAGTAGCAATAGCTACTTTTTGTCCTGCAGCTACATTTGGAGCACCACAAACAACTTGTAAAGGCTCTTCTCGTCCAATATCTACTTTGGTAACCTTTAATTTATCTGCATTAGGATGTGGATTGCACTCTACTACATGGCCAACTATTACCCCTTTTAAACCGCCTTTTAAGCTTTCAAAAGGTTTAATTCCTTCAACTTCTAAGCCTAAATCAGTTAATAACTCTCCTGTTTTTTGGGAATCCCAATCAATATTTAGAAACTGTTTTAGCCAGTTATAAGAAATTTTCATTTTTCAATAAATTTAAGAACCGCAAATATAACAAACAGCTTAAGTATTGTTATTAAAACAGACTTTTTTTTAATATTGAAAAGATCAATTTAGTAGCTTTTTAGTTTTGAGAATATAATTTTGAAGTTTGATAGCAGGGTATTTTTTGGAGAACACTAATTTTTATTAAAAAATCTTATCGGTTTTTTAATAAAGTAGTCGAATTAATACTAATATTTTTTAATCTAATTATTACAGCTACAAGAGAGATTACGTATCTTTAAAATCAAATAAATTTAAGGATGAGTTCAGGTATATACGTAGCTACTAGCGAGCCTAATAGTGGTAAATCTATTGTGGTTTTAGGACTAGTAAGAACCCTATTAGGTAAAACAGCTACAGTGGGGTATTTTAGACCAATTGTAGACGATTTTAAAGAAAACGAAGGGGATAATCATATCAATACTGTAACCTCTTATTTTGACTTAGATATTTCTTTTGAAGAAAGTTATGGATTTACACGTTCGCAAGTTGTCGAAAAATATAATTTAGGTAAAGGTGGAGAGGTTTTCGATAAAATTATCGAAAAGTACAATAAGCTGTCGGAGAAATTTGATATAGTAGTAGTAGAAGGTACGGACTTTTCTGAGGCAGGAAGTATTATGGAGTTTGATATTAATATTTTAATAGCCAAAAATTTGGGTATTCCTGCAATTATTGTTGTCAATGGTAAAAGAAAAAGTATTTCCGATACCGTAGGCAAGCTAAAATTAGCGTACAATACTTTTAAATCTAAAGAAGTAGAAGTTATAGGAGTAGTAGCCAATAAAGTGGCTAAAAAATCCAAACAAGCAATAATGGATAAGTTAGAAGGGGTAATGCCCTCTGCTATCGAAAAAATAGTAATTCCGTCCATAAAATCTTTACGCTCTCCTACTTTAAAAGAAATTACAGAAAACCTTAAGGGAACTGTTTTATTTGGAGAAGCTTTTTTAAATAACCAAGCAGGTAGTTTTGGAGTAGGAGCCATGCAGTTGCATAACTATTTAACCCATTTAAAAGAAAATAGTTTAGTAATAACCCCTGGAGACCGGTCGGATATTATTTTGGGAGCAATTCAAGCCAGTACTTCGGTAAATTATCCTAAACTTTCGGGTATTATTCTTACAGGAGGGATTGTTCCAGAAGATTCGGTACTTAAACTAATAGAAGGTATAAAAATTAGTTTACCAATAATATCTGTAAAAAAAGGCACTTTTGATGTAACCAACAGAATTGGAAATATAGAATCGGCTATTTATGCAGAAAATATCCAAAAGATCACCATCTCTATCGCCGTTTTTGAAAAATATGTGAATACAGATCAGCTTTCGGAAAAACTAATTAAGTTTGAAAGTAAGGTAATTACACCTAGAATGTTTCAGTATAATTTATTAAAGCGCGCACAAAAAGTTAAAAAACGTATTGTTTTACCAGAAGGTTACGACGAGCGAATTTTAAGAGCAGCTTCTAGATTGCTAGCTTCTGGTGTTGTCGAGGTTATCTTGCTAGGAGACGAAACCAATATAAAATCAAAAGCAAATAAGTTGGGTATCCCATTAGATTTAGATCGTTTAGAAATTATAGATCCATTATCTTCGGAACTGGTTAAGGAGTATGCCACCACTTTTTACGAGTTGCGTAAACATAAAGGAGTAAATATGGATATGGCCAAAGATGTAATGGCAGATGTTTCCTATTTTGGTACCATGATGATTTATAAAGGCCATGCAGATGGTATGGTATCAGGGGCAGTAAACACTACACAGCATACCATAAGACCAGCATTGCAATTTATAAAAACAAAACCAACAGCTTCTGTAGTCTCTTCTGTCTTTTTTATGTGCCTAGAAGACCGAGTGTCTATATTTGGAGACTGCGCCATAAACCCTAATCCTAATGCAGCCCAATTGGCAGAAATAGCTATAGCCTCTGCGGATACGGCAAGTAATTTTGGGATAGAGCCTAAGATAGCCATGTTATCTTATTCTTCGGGAAGTTCTGGAAAAGGAGCAGATGTAGATAAGGTAAGAGAAGCCACCCAAATTGTAAAAGATAA
>CALGNG010000262.1 GCA_937958735.1 uncultured Aquimarina sp.
GGGTGCATTATGTTATTGTCTACATAGGTATTTTGTTCGATTTATTAATAATTCCTGCATTACTCTATAAACCTACAAGAAAAGCCGCTTTTGTAATAGCAGTATTTTTTCATTTATATAATTCTATAGTGTTTCAAATAGGTATTTTTCCATACTTGGCACTGGGTTTTATGGTATTCTTTTTTCCAGCCGACAAAATTAGAAAATGGTTTTATCCTAAAAATCAAAAACAAGTAAAATTAGATGTTCATCTATTTCCTATATCCAAACTAGTACTGTTTTGTATGGCAGTTTGGTTAACGGTGCAGTTCTTATTACCATTAAGACATTGGGCTATAAAAGGAGATGTTTTGTGGACAGAGGAAGGGCACCGTATGAGTTGGCGTATGATGCTGCGCTCTAAGCAAGGATATAATATTTTTTATATTGAAGAAGAAAACAAAAAAAGAGAAAAAATAGATCTAAAAAATCACCTTACATCAAAGCAAATTAGAGCAATGAAGGGAAAACCAGATCTTATATGGCAATTTGCTCAATACTTGAAAAAACAAGCTATATCCCAAGGGAAAACAACAAAAGTATATGTAAGTAGCTATGCAGCTGTGAACGGAGGTAAAATGAAGCAATTTATAGATCCTTCCGTAGATCTAGCCAATGTGAAATGGGAATGGTGGAAACACAACGATTGGATACTCTTATATTAGAATTACCTGTTTTTCGTGTGAGAAGTTTTTATAAGCATTTCATAGTATAATTTATATATATAGATAGTAAGGAGAGTTAACAAAGGGGTTAATGTAATAATAGTCGTATTAGTTTTTAGTGCTATAATGTTAGATTCTAATTAGTAGGGAAAATATTAACTGTTGGTTAATAGATAAATAATATTATTTTCATTTTTTTAAAGGGAGCTTATGGAAAAACAATGTCCAGAATGTGGCGATAAAATTATAGGAAGATCAGATAAGAAATTTTGTAGCGATTCGTGTCGTAACCTTTTTAATAACAAGTTAAATAAAGATCAGACTAATTTAATTAGAAATACTAATAACGCGTTAAGAAAGAATTATCGCATTTTAAAAAATCTAAACCCTAGCGAGAAAACAAAAACCACCAAAAGCAAAATGCTAAATAGTGGTTTTGATTTTAATTTGTTCACTAGTATATATACTACTAAAGCAGGAACGGTTTATTATTTTATTTATGATCAGGGATATCTGCCTTTGGATAATGATTATTTTGCTTTAGTAAAAAGAAATTAGCGTTTCCAGTTTTGGGAATTTAAATGTAGGGCAGCTATAATAATATCATGTTGGCTTATTTGTCCAACTAGTTTGCCGTTTTTTAAAACAGGAAAACGTTTATAAGGGCTTTTGTGAAATTGCTCTGCGGCTTCAAATATGCTAGCATTGCTATCTATAGTCTCTACAATGGTACTCATATGCTTTTCGACTGTTTCCGATCCCATAGGGATGTTAAAATACTTACTGTCGCTTAATGTTTTCATGCAGTCGCTTTCAGAAATCATGCCAACCAAGTCGCCTTTACTTACTACTGGTCCTCCTGTAATTTCGTTTCGAGCTAAGGCTTCCATTGTATCAATTAGTTTGTCTTGTGGAGAAAAGGTAATTAGGTTTTTAGTCATATAATCAGACACATTAATTTGTGCAATTATTCCCTTTGTAGGTTTTAGACGTTCGCCTATAAAATTAGAAAATCCCATAATTTTTAATTATTGATGAATTATTAATATACTAATAATTAATTGATTATAACATATTTTTAACATTTATTAACTTTATTTTCTAATTTTTAGAAGCATTTTTTGTCTAAATAATTACATTTATTGAAAAAAAACATGAATAGTAAAATTTCTATAATAGGATTAGGTTGGTTAGGTCTTCCGTTATATCAACACTTAAGTAAATTAGACTTTAGTTGTATAGGGAGCACCACAACAGAAGCTAAGAAAGAAGATTTAGTCAAGCAAGAAATTAATGCAACATTGGTGAGGTTTTTGGAACAAGAAGTGGTAGGAGATATTCAGTTATGCCTCAAAGATTCGGAAATACTAGTATTAAATACACCGCCAGGTTTAAGAAGAGAGCCCAATAGTAATTATGTTGCAAAAATCCAACAGCTAATAAAGCATATAGAAAAGTCATCCATAAGAAAAGTACTTTATATAAGTTCTACAAGTGTTTTTAAAGACAGTGATGTATTTGCTGCTGTAACAAATAAAACATTACCTAATGCGGTCTCCAATGCCGGAATTCAAATTAGAAAAGTAGAAGAGCTACTCAAATCAAATTCTAATTTCCAAACTACAATATTGCGGTTTTCTGGTTTGGTAAACGACGATAGGCATCCCGCTACGATGATGAGTAAACGTAAATCGGTAAAAAACCCCTACGCTCCTGTAAATTTAATACACAGGAAAGATTGCATTGGAATAATAACCTCAATTATTCAGTCCAATCTATGGGAGCAAACCTATAATGCTTCTTCTCCATTGCGTCTAACTAAAAAAGAATATTACGATGTAGTATGTTCGAAAAAAAACATTTCTAAACCTAATTTTGATGAAAATAAACCAAGCAAAGGGAAGTGGATTAATGGAGAAGAGACAGCAAGTGCATTAAATTATAAGTATAAATACCTAGTGTAATAATTAAGTATTTATGGAAACAACCTAAAAAGAAGGTTTGTTTTAGGGATTTATTATTTAATTGGGGAAATTATTGAATTTATATTCGGTTTAATTGCTTAAATCGTTGAGAAAATGTTATTCATAATCAGTTCAAACAACTGCTAAAACTATTTAAAAGTTTGTGGAAAAAGCTTTTCGCACCTATTTTTGCTTAGATTTTTAATTACACATTCTAATGGGAGGAATAATCCAATCTTCAATAGTAAGAAAAGTAGCCATGGCACTGTCAGGACTTTTCTTAGTTTTCTTTTTACTACAACATTTTAGTATCAACTTGACTTCGGTTTTTAGTGAAGATGCTTTTAATGCTGCGTCACACTTTATGGGAACCAATCCTCTAGTGCAATTTGCTTTACAGCCAGTACTTATTTTTGGTGTGGTTTTTCACTTTGTAATGGGATTTGTGTTAGAAGCTCGTAATAGAGGAGCACGTTCTGTAAAATATGCAAAATACAATGGAGGGGCAAATGCTTCTTGGATGTCTAGAAATATGATTTTTTCTGGATTGGCAGTTTTAGCATTTTTAGGATTGCATTTTTACGACTTTTGGATTCCAGAAATGGTACATAAGTATGTGGATTTTGCACCAGAAGATGCAACAAGGTATTATGCAGAAACGGTAGAGAAATTTCACAGTCCAGTACGTACAGTGTTTTATGTAATAGCATTCGTGTTTTTAGCGTTACACTTGTTACATGGTTTTGCATCATCATTCCAATCGGTAGGGGTAAATAACAAGTACTCGGCAAACATTCAAAAATTTGCAAAAGCTTTTGCTATAGTAATTCCAGCAGGATTTATTTTTATAGCTTTATTTCACCATCTTAACCACTAAAAAATTGCAACATGGCATTAGATTCTAAAATACCAAAAGGTCCATTAGCTGATAAGTGGACTAATCATAAAAATGAAATTAACCTAGTAAACCCTGCTAATAAACGTAATATAGATATTATTGTAGTAGGTACAGGATTAGCTGGTGGTAGTGCTGCCGCTTCCTTAGCAGAGCTAGGATATAATGTAAAAACATTTTGTTACCAAGATTCTCCACGAAGAGCACACTCTATTGCAGCTCAAGGGGGGATTAACGCAGCAAAAAACTATCAAGGAGACGGAGATTCAAACTACCGTTTATTTTACGATACAATTAAAGGTGGAGATTACCGCTCGCGAGAAGCAAACGTACACCGTTTAGCAGAAGTTTCGGGAAATATAATTGACCAATGTGTAGCACAAGGAGTTCCTTTTGCACGTGAGTATGGAGGGTTATTAGACAATCGTTCTTTTGGAGGTGTGCTAGTATCCCGTACATTTTATGCTAAAGGACAAACAGGGCAGCAATTGTTGTTAGGAGCTTATTCGGCAATGAATCGTCAGATTAATCGTGGAAAAATCCAATCTTTTAACCGCCACGAAATGTTGGACTTGGTAAAAGTAGATGGAAAAGCACGTGGGATTATTGCTCGTAACCTAGTTACAGGAGAGATAGAACGTCATTCGGCTCATGCTGTAGTGTTAGCTACAGGTGGATACGGGAATGTATTTTACTTAAGTACCAATGCAATGGGGAGTAATGTAATGGCAGCATGGAGAGCCCACAGACGTGGGGCTTATTTTGCTAATCCATGTTACACACAAATTCATCAGACTTGTATTCCGGTTTCTGGAGATCATCAATCTAAATTAACCCTAATGTCCGAGTCGTTACGTAACGATGGTCGTATTTGGGTGCCTAAGAAAAAAGAAGATGTAATAGCAATTAGAGAAGGGAAGTTAAAACCAACTCAATTAGCCGAAGCGGATAGAGATTACTATTTAGAGCGTCGTTACCCTGCTTTTGGAAATCTAGTACCTCGTGATGTAGCCTCAAGAGCAGCAAAAGAGCGTTGTGATGCTGGTTTTGGTGTTAATAAGACAGGAGAAGCTGTATATCTAGATTTTGCTGCAGCAGTACAACGTTACGGAAAAGAAAAAGCATTAACTTCTGGTATAGTTAATCCAAGCCCAGAAAAAATATTAGAATTAGGAGAAGCAATTATCGAGAACAAATATGGGAATCTATTCCAGATGTACGAGAAAATTGTAGACGAAAATCCATACAAAACCCCAATGATGATCTATCCAGCAGTACACTATACTATGGGAG
>CALGNG010000263.1 GCA_937958735.1 uncultured Aquimarina sp.
GCTTTTTCTTCTAACTTATCAATATCTGCATAGATATCTTCACGAGCATCCATATCCTTGGTTTGCTCTGCTTTTTGTTTTAAAGCTTCTATCTCGCTAACTACCGACGCTTTAGCTTCTACAAGTTGCTTCTTAAAAGCAATTGTTTTATTTCTTAATTCGTCGTTAGAAATAGAAGTTAATTTAGCCTCCGCTTCTTTAATTTTAGCAATAGTAGGCTGTAAAGCTTTCACATCTTTTTGTGACTTATCTCCTACAAATATTTTGAGTACAGAATCTAAAATTCCCATAATTAATTGTCAATATTTATATGCGTAATTTACGCAAAAAAAAAGCCTCAATAGAGACTTTTTATGTGGTTATTTTTCGGCTTTATAGCCTAGTATTCATCTTCGTTCCAAAGGTAGTCTTCATCCGTTGGATAATCAGACCATATTTCTTCGATTGAATCGTAAGAATCTCCTTCATCTTCGATAGATTGTAAATTTTCCACTACTTCGAGAGGTGCTCCAGTACGTATTGCGTAATCGATCAACTCATCTTTTGTAGCAGGCCAAGGTGCATCACTTAAATAAGATGCTAATTCTAATGTCCAATACATTGTAATCTGTTTTTTTGCAAAAATAATTTTTTTACTTTTACTTGCAAGTAAAAATTACATTATTTATTAATATTTTAAAGAACGAGTGTGCTATTTATCAGAAAAACAGGTTATTCACTCTTTTTAGGGATCCATTTTACCTCTTCAACACTTAACTCTAAGGTCAACTTTCGTGCCAGCACAAAAAAATAGTCGGAAAGTCGGTTAAGGTATTTCAAAACTTCTGCATCTAGAGGCTCAAAATGATTCAATTCATAGGCTAGACGCTCTGAGCGACGGCATATTGTGCGGGCTACATGACAGTATGACACTATAGGGTGTCCTCCAGGTAGTACAAAATGCGTCATTTTAGGTAATTCTTCATCTAAAGTATCTATTTCTAGCTCTAAAGCTTCGATACTTTTAGGGTCTACTTTTTGAATATTTAATCGTTTTTGATTATCGTTAGGCGTAGCCATAATGGCACCAACACTAAATAGTTCTGTTTGTATAGCTAATAAAAAAACTTTATGCGCCTTGGCAATGTCTTGATCGCGCAACAAGCCTACAAATGCATTTAGCTCATCTATGGTACCGTAGGCTTCAATCCTAGCATGGTTTTTTGTAACTCGTTTCCCTCCGTATAAGCTTGTAAACCCTTCATCTCCTGTTTTGGTGTATATTTTCATTTTAGTTGTTGGTTGTTAAAAAGGTTAACTTTTTCAATTAATCAAAACCTTACATGCCTATCCGCATCATAAATCCATTCTTCTAAACTCAAAAAAAACTTTAAAATTTTTATAGTCTCACAAAAAAAACTTCCCGTGCTTGGTTTTTCTTTGGAAAGATGAATCCAAAAAAATAGGCATCTACAATAATTTGCGAACGATTATCTTTTATTATTTTTTCCCACAAAATTATTTTTTTATATGGATTCTGGATAATTAAAACTCCTTCTTCTTTAAGTTTAGAAAAAGCGTACTCTAAATTTTTTTCATTAAAATACTGATTATCTAAATATACAAAATCAATTTGATGGTAGTTATTTAGCTCTAAGTCTTTAAATAATGGTAATGTTTTAAAAAAATGATTTTTAGAAACGATTAACTCCCCTGTTATTAACCTTAAATATCTAAATACCTCACATAAAGTTTCTAAATGCTTTTTTTTTATCCCTTTAGGACTGGTACTTAATTTTACTACAGATTTGTGCTTTTTATAAAAACACTTGGTTATTAAATCGTACACAAAAGGCGAATGTACGCCATGAGCGTTGGTAGATTTTAGTAAAAATTTCAAATAGGTACTATTAATAGGCATATATGGATTACTTGGTGGCTACTTTACCTTGCAGCATTTTAATCTCGTCTCTAAACTTAGCAGCTTGCATAAAGTCCAAATCTTTAGCGGCTTTTTCCATATCTTTACGTAAGGCTCTTATTCTTTCTTCCAATTGTCCTTTGGAGTAATATACTACTTCCTCTTCTGCTGCTTTTAATGTTTCTGATGCGTTAATAGAGTATGTTTTTTCTCTTTTAACGGTATTTAAACTATCCTCTATAGGCTTATTAAGTGCTGTAGGTACCATATTGTGCTTTGTATTATAGGCTATCTGCTTATTTCGTCTATAATCTGTCTGTTCTATGGTTTTTTGCATACTCGCCGTTATTTTATCGGCATACAAAATGGCTTTTCCATTTACATTACGTGCTGCTCTACCAATGGTTTGGGTAAGGGATCGTACATTTCGCAAAAAACCTTCTTTATCTGCATCTAGAATGGCTACTAGGGATACTTCTGGCAAATCCAAGCCTTCTCGTAATAAATTCACTCCAATAAGTACATCAAATAATCCTCTTCGAAGGTCTTGCATTATCTCTACTCTTTCTAGTGTATCTACATCGCTATGTATGTAACGACAGCGTACGTTTATTTTCGCTAAATATTTGGCCAATTCCTCTGCCATTCGCTTGGTTAGTGTGGTAACCAAAATACGCTCGTCTTTATCTATACATAATTGCATTTCTTCTACCAAGTCGTCTATCTGGTTTAGGCTTGGTCGTACTTCTATTATAGGGTCTAATAATCCTGTAGGCCTTATAATTTGCTCTATATAGACTCCTTCGGATTTTTGTAACTCGTAATCTGCGGGGGTGGCACTTATGTACAATACTTGGTTTTGTAGTATCTCAAATTCTTCGAACTTTAAGGGTCTATTATCCATTGCCGCAGGTAATCTAAAGCCGTATTCTACTAAATTTTCTTTTCTGGATCTATCCCCTCCATACATGGCATGTACTTGGGGTACGGTTACATGACTTTCGTCTATAATCATTAAAAAATCTTTAGGAAAAAAATCTAATAAGCAAAAAGGGCGTGTACCTGGTAAGCGACCATCTAGATATCTGGAGTAGTTTTCTATACCAGAGCAATAACCTAACTCTTTAATCATTTCTAAATCAAAGTTGGTGCGTTCCTCTAGCCTTTTTGCCTCTAAAGGCTTCCCTACTTCTTTAAAGTATTCCACTTGTTTACCTAGGTCTAAAGCTATATCGTCTATAGCATTATGCAATACCTCTTTGGAGGTTACAAACATATTGGCTGGATAGATTGTTAGCTTATCGTAGGTTTCTATAATGCCGTTATTAAGGGGATCAAAAGATTCTATTTCTTCTACCTCGTCACCAAAAAAATGTATTCTAAAAGCATGGTCTGCATAGCTAGGAAAAACATCTATGGTATCTCCTTTGATTCTAAAGGTGCCGTGCAAAAATTCTGCTTCGGTACGGGAATATAGGGCTTGTACTAATTGTTGTAATAACTCGGTACGAGAAATTTCTTGATCTCGCTCTAGGTTTACTACATTTTTCTGAAATTCTAATGGGTTACCAATACCGTATAAACAGGA
>CALGNG010000264.1 GCA_937958735.1 uncultured Aquimarina sp.
GAGGTAGTGCTATTTTAATGTCGCATCTTGGTCGTCCAAAAGGAAAGCAAGAAGAATTTTCTTTACAACATATTGCAGAAAAAGTTCAAGAAATAATAGGAGTACAGGTAAAAGTAGCTAAAGATTGTATTGGAGAAGAAGTAGAAGCTTTAGCCGCTGCATTAGAACCTGGAGAAGTCTTATTATTAGAAAACTTACGTTACTACAGCGAAGAAACTGCTGGAGACAAAGATTTTGCTGAAAAATTATCCAAATTAGCAGACATCTATGTAAACGATGCTTTTGGTACGGCACACCGTGCCCATGCTTCTACAACTATAGTAGCACAATTTTTTGATGAAAATAAATGTTTTGGAAGCCTATTAGCTAAAGAAATTGAAAGCATCCAAAAAGTATTAAAAACTGGAGAAAAACCTATTACTGCAGTATTAGGAGGATCTAAAATATCTTCTAAAATTACTATTGTAGAAAATATTTTAGACAAAGTAGATCACCTAATTATTGGTGGTGGGATGAGTTATACTTTTATTAAAGCACAAGGAGGAAAGATTGGTATGTCTATCCACGAAGATGATAAAATGGAATTGGCTTTAGATATTTTAAAGCAAGCTAAAGAAAAAGGAGTAGAAATACACTTACCTGTAGATGTTGTTGCGGTAGATGACTTTAGCAACGATGCTAAACAACAGTTTGTAGACATCTTTAACATTCCTGACGGATGGGAAGGTATTGACGCAGGTATAGAAACCCGTAAAAACTTTGATAAAGTAATCCAAGCTTCTAAAACAATTCTTTGGAATGGTCCTTTAGGTGTTTTTGAAATGGATAACTTTGCGAAAGGAACTATAGCTTTAGGAGACTCTATTGCAGAAGCTACTAAAAACGGAGCTTTTTCTCTTGTAGGAGGTGGAGATTCTGTTGCTGCAGTAAAGCAATTTGGTTTCGAAGAAAAAGTAAGTTATGTATCTACTGGTGGTGGTGCCATGTTAGAAAGCTTAGAAGGAAAAACACTTCCTGGTATCCAAGCTATTTTAAGTTAAAACCCCATTATAAGACAATAAATATTTTAAAAAGGCTGTTTTCTTTAGATAACAGCCTTTTTTTATGTAAAAACCATAATATCTTTGCCATTATCTTAACTAAGATTTAATTAATTTATGTCCCTTATAAAATCATTTTATTTAATTCTATTTTCTGTATTTTTCTCTCAGTTAGTCACCGCTCAAGACACTATTTTTTTACCTTCGACTATAAAAAAAATAAATACTCTTAAAAAAGAGATCAAAGCAGACTCGCTATCAGCAATATTAAAAACCGTAGTAGAAAAAAAAATACCACTTTCTAAAAAAGATAGCCTATCTGTTCCTATAGAGCAATCCAATACCAGCCTAAAAGACACTCTTAGTCTTCTTTCCCATAAAAAAACAGAAAAAGAACAACTTAAAAATGTAAAAATAACTACCGATTTTAGCTCCAAATTACAAGACAATATTGTACTAGAAAAATTTGACGAAAAATGGAAGCAAGAGCTTATAAATCATGGTTTGTTTGATAGTATCCAAAAAACTATTGATAACCAACAGTATACCGGAGTCGTATACAACGCTAATTTATCCACCGAAACTTTAAAGCAACATCTAAAAGAACTAGATGCCCGCACTCCCTTTAATGTAACCTATAACCCATCTTTAGAAAGTGTAATTCGTAATTTTCTAAAAAATAGGCACCAATCTATGGAGCGCCTAATGTCTTTAAGTAATTATTATTTCCCTTTATTTGAACAGGTTTTGGATCAATACGATCTACCTTTAGAAATAAAATATTTAGCCATTGTAGAATCTGCCTTAAAACCTAGAGCAAAATCTAGGGTTGGAGCTACTGGCTTGTGGCAATTTATGTTTAGTACAGGTAAAATGTATGGCCTGGATGTAAGCTCTTATGTAGACGAGCGTATGGATCCTATAAAAGCTACCGAGGCTGCTGCAAAATATCTATCTAAATTATACGAAATTTTTGGAGATTGGGATTTAGCTTTAGCTGCTTATAACTCTGGCCCAGGTAATGTAAGCAAAGCTATTCGTAGAAGTGGTGGCTATACTAATTACTGGAATATCCGCCCATACTTACCTAGAGAAACTGCGGGGTACTTACCTGCTTTTTTAGCAACTATGTATGTTTTTGAATTTGCTAATAAACATGATTTTAAACCTAAACACACTAATTTTAAGTATTTTGAAACCGATACTGTTCAAATAAAAAAACAAATTTCTTTAGATCAAGTAGCCGAGGTTTTAGACGAAGAAATAGAAATGCTACAGTTTTTAAACCCGCAATACAAACTAGATATTATCCCGTTTATAAAAGACGAGCACTATACGCTTCGCCTACCTTACAGTAGAGTAGGTCCTTTTGTTGCTAACGAAGAGGCTATTTATAATAAAGCTACCGAAGAATTTAATAAAAAAGAAAAAGTTTTACCCCAATTTTTTGAAATAGATAAAAAAGTAAGGTACCGCGTTAGAAGTGGCGATTATCTGGGTTTAATTGCTCGCAAATTTGGAGTTAGAGTATCCGATATAAAAAAATGGAATGGACTCCGAAACAATAATATTGGCATAGGAAAACGCCTAAGCATTTATCCTCGTAAAATTCCAAAAAATGCCTCTGGAATATCTTCGAAATCTACGAATTCCAAAAAATCAAATACTTATATTGTATCATCTGGAGATTCTCTTTGGAAAATCTCTAAAAAATTTGGAGTTAGTGTAACTAACTTAAAAAAATGGAATCGTATTTCTGGAACTTCTTTAAAGCCCGGAATGCATTTAAAATTAAAAGAATAATTAAAATGAAGCAATTATTAGGCGTATTATTTTGTGTTTCTATCTTAATCTCTTGCAAGAGCGAAATTTCTAAAGAACAAAAAAAAGCCATCTCGGAAGAAGGTGCCTATGCCAAATCTATAGGAAGGCTAAACCACCTTACCATACTTATGGACAACCACCTGTGGGAAGGAAAACTAGGTGATGCCGTACGTAAAGTATTGGCTACAGGGGTAGAAGGCTTACCACAAGACGAGCCTTTATTTACCATTAAACAAATGCCACAATCTGCTTTTAAAGGCTTTGTTAGTAAATCCAGGTGCTTTTTAACTTTTACAACAGGTAAAGAAAAGACTTTTACCTTTTCTAAAAACAAATACGCTAGACCACAAGTGGGCTTAACGGTTAGTGCTTATACCGATGACGAACTTATTGCCAATTTCCTAGAACATAAAACAGAAATTATAAATACGTTTAAAAAAACAGAAATAGCCCATGCACAAGGCCTTACTAAAGCCCATAAAGAAATAGAAGATTTAAAAAAACGCTTTGGATATACGTTAGATATCCCAGGAATCTACAGGGTAGCTAAAGAATCTGAAGATTTTATGTGGTATAGAAAAAATATACCTCAAGGAAGCTTAAACTTAGTGCTATACAATGTACCTAAAAGCACTTTTAAGGATAGCCTAAGTATTATCCAAAACGTAATTGCTTTACGTAACAAAATAGGGGGCGATAATATTCCTGTTAACGAAAATGGACGATTTATTACCGAAGAAGCTTTTTCTCCATTTTTAAAAAATGTGCAAATTGCCAACCATACTGCTTTTGAAACCCGTGGTACTTGGGAAGTAAAAAACCAATACATGGCAGGGCCATTTATTAATTATGTTATAGACGATAGAGAAAACGACCAATTTATAGTTTTAGAGGGTTTTGTATTTGCCCCAACTATTATGAAAAGGGACTATGTTTTTAAATTAGAAGCCATTATAAAAACCATACGTTTTAATTAGCATGAATGCTGTAGATTTTATTACCAAAGCCTCTAGGCTATCTACCAATAATGTAGACCGCACGCTTAGATTATTACAAGATGGAGCCACCGTACCTTTTATATCTCGCTACCGTAAAGAAGCCACAGGAAATTTGGACGAAGTGGCCGTAGAGACTATAAAAAAAAATTGGGAAGCCTTCCAACAATTAGAAAAACGCAAAGAATCTATTCTTAAAGCCTTAATAGAGCAAAACGTTTTATCCCAAAATTTAAAAGAATCTATACACTCCTCCTCTACTTTAATACAGTTAGAGGATCTGTATTTACCCTTTAAGAAAAAGCGACAAACCAAAGCTACTATTGCTAGAGAAGCAGGCTTGGAACCGCTTGCCAAAATTATTATGGCACAACGGGAAACAAACATCGACTACCTCTCTACTACATATATAAAGGGAAAAATTACCTCTAAGGAAGAAGCCATTATTGGAGCACAACATATTATTGCAGAATGGGTAAGCGAGCACAAAGCTGTAAGGGTCCAATTAAGAGGGCTTTACGAGCGCAATGCAACCATTACTACCAAAGTAGTTAAAGGAAAAGAAAAGGACGAAAAGTCTTTTGTTTACGAACCTTACTTTAACAGCTCTGAATCGTTAAAAAAATGTCCCTCCCACAGAATGCTGGCTATGTTGCGCGCCGAAAAAGAAGGAATCGTACGCCTAAAAATAGTCGTAGATAAGGAAACCGCTTTGGATAAAATAACCCGCTATATTATTAGTTCTAATAATAATAATGTGTGTACTCCTATTATCCTAACTGCTATTTCCGACAGCTATACCCGTCTACTAACCCCATCTATAGCCACAGAAGCCTTACAAAACGCTAAACTTAGAGCAGATACTACTGCGATTAGTGTATTTACAGAAAATCTAAAGCAGTTACTGCTAGCAGCCCCGTTAGGCGAAAAACGCATTTTAGCTTTAGATCCTGGTTTTAAATCGGGCTGTAAATTGGTTTGTTTGGACGCCCAAGGGAATTTAGAGTATAACAATAACATCTATCCGCATGCCCCTCAAAAAAAGACAACAGAGGCTACAAAAAAGATTATCCATTTAGTAAAGACCTACCAGATAGAAGCTATCGCTATAGGTAATGGTACAGCTGCTAGAGAAACCGAACATTTTGTACGCAACATTTCTTTTGATAGAGATATTGAAATATTTATGGTAAACGAGAGTGGTGCATCGATATACTCTGCCTCTCCTATTGCTAGAGCAGAATTTCCCGATTACGACGTTACTGTACGTGGGGCTGTTTCTATAGGTAGGCGTTTAGCCGACCCTTTAGCAGAACTGGTAAAAATTGACCCAAAATCTTTAGGTATAGGGCAATACCAACACGATGTAAAACAAGAGTTATTAAAACAAGAATTAGATACTACCGTAGAACGTTGTGTAAATACTGTGGGAATTAATGTAAACACGGCTAGCCAACCACTATTAAGTTATGTATCGGGTATTGGTCCTAAATTGGCTAAAAACATTGTGGATTTTAGAGCCAAAAATAATGGAATCACTTCTCGTAAGCAACTTAAAAAAGTAAAAGGTCTTGGCGCCAAAGCTTATGAGCAAAGTGCCGCTTTTTTGCGTATTAAAAATGCTAAAAACCCTTTAGACAATTCGGCCATACATCCAGAAAGCTATCCTATTGTAGAAAAAATAGCAATGGATTTAAACACTACAGTTCAGAATTTAATAGGAAATAAAGCCCTAATAGATACTATTGCTGTTAAAGAGTATGTTTCTGACACTATAGGTGCCTTAACACTTAACGATATTAAAGAAGAATTAAAAAAACCTGGTTTGGATCCTAGAGCTTCTCTTAAGCGTTTTAGGTTTGACGAGTCTATAAAAAGTATTGCAGATCTAAAAACAGGAATGAAACTTCCTGGAATTGTAAACAACATTACCAATTTTGGCTGCTTTGTAGATATTGGTATTAAAGAAAGTGGGTTAATCCATGTTTCTAAGTTGGCTAATGCTTTTATTTCCGATGTAAACGAAATTGTAAAACTAAACCAACAACTTCAAGTAACAGTATTACAAGTAGATGTAGATCGGAAACGCGTGCAGTTGTCTTTAATAGATTAAACAAAAAAGCTTCATTTATAAAGTATTCCCTTTACAAATGAAGCTTTTTTCTATTGTACTAGTCTTACCTTAAACTTATCTACCGACAAATTTTAAAATTGCACCAGCTATTATGCTATTGGATACAAAATGCATTAGCATAACTAAATTTTAAAACATAGTACTACTTAAAAAAATAAGAAGTCTATTATTTTTGTATTTTAGGTTCTGCCGCATCGTCTTCCTCATCCTCTTTTGCTGCATTTTTAAATTCTTTAATTCCACTACCTAAACCACGCATTAATTCTGGGATTTTTCTTCCTCCAAAAAGTAACAGTACCACGACTAATACAATAACTATTTGCTGTGGTCCTATCGCTAAAAACATATTATAAAGGCTCATATCTTAAATTTGATATCCAAATTCAAAAAAATTTGAATGATTTCTCTACAAAGTTACTAAGAAATAAGAATAACTGGTTAAATACTTCACTTTTTGTAAACATAATTAATAGAAAAAATAAATTATATATCTATTAATAAAAAAATAAATTGAAATAACGTGCTATTATATACTCTTAAATTCTATTTCTAACATTCCCTTTACTTATAGACGTTCTTAAACTAAACCGCTACTTTATAAGTAGTATATGCCTTTTTAAGGTTATAAAGATAGCCATTACAATGCCCTATTTTTAGATAGAAAAAATATATTATTAATGCCAATAGCAAAACAATGTTTTGCCTTTATTGTTGTTTAATAATAAACAACACAAATAAAAAAATATGTCATTAGTAACAGAACCTACTCTGATTTTCCCCGAAAACAAAGTCTCCCAAGATGAAATGGTAGATGTATTAGAAAACTTATTTCCATACCACCCCAAATGGAATACCATCGAAAAAATGATTCGCAACACACAAGTTGATAATCGATATTTACTTTCTCCAATCAATCAGGTAACCATTCACCCTGGTTTTGAATACAGGAATGAACTTTACAAAAAAAAGGGCTTAGAATTAGCTATTAGAGCTACAGAAGACGCATTACAAAAAAATAAGATGGCTCCAAAAGACATCGATATGATTATTGTAGTCTCTTGTACTGGCTTTTTAATGCCTTCTTTAACATCTTACCTGATTAGTGCCTTAAACTTTAGACCAGAAACCAAACAACTTCCAGTAGTACAATTAGGATGTGCCGCAGGTACTTGGGCTTTAAATAGAGCACATGAGTACACTATGGCTTACCCAGATAGTAATGTTTTATTAGTTTCTGTAGAGTTTTCTTCACTTTTATTTCAGCCTACAGACAGTAAGCTATCTTCTTTAATTTCTAATTGTTTATTTGGAGATGCTGTTTCGGCTTGTATTATTAAAGGGAAACCAGAGTCTGGCGATACTGGTTATTTAATAGAAAACATTACTTCTTATGTTAAGAAAGATACCGACCATTATATAAAGTATGATGTAAAATCTACGGGATTCCATTTTGGCCTAGACAAAGATGTAATGCATAGTATTAAAGATGTCGCACCTATTATGGAAGACTTTATTAATAAAGAACATGATATTAAAGCCAATAAATTAGATTTTTGTGTTTTCCACACTGGTGGGCGAAAAATTATGGATGAATTGGTATCTAACTTAAGTTTAGAGGAAGAAACTATTAAATTAAGCCGAGAAAGTTTACGAGATCATGGAAATATTGCTAGTGGTGTAGTATTAGATGTATTGTCTAAAGAGTTTGATTCTAAATCTAGAAAAAATAACGATTTAGGTATTATGGCTGCCTTTGGACCTGGATTTACAGCAGAGATTAACACCGGTAGATGGCTTCTAAATTAAACCTATGATACACCATATTGTACTGTTTAAAATAAAAGGTAATAGCGAGCAGGATGTCGCTTATGTTAAAAAGGAACTATTGTCCTTAACCCAATTAAACCTAACAGAATCTTTTACAGTGTATAATAACTATACTTGTAACAAGAATAAAGGGGATTTGGTTTTGGATTCTAAGTTTTTAAATGCAGATCGATTACAAACTTATATGCAACATGCCAAGCACTTGGAAGTTATAAAGCTTACTAGCCCTTTTATTGAAGAAAAAAGTGTTATCGATTTTGTATGTGATTAGTAATTTATAGAAAATTCAAAACAGCTATAAATTAATTCTTACAAATTAAGAATACACCTCTAAGATCAAATTAGTATTGACTTTAGAGGTG
>CALGNG010000265.1 GCA_937958735.1 uncultured Aquimarina sp.
AGCGGCTTGTGTAGTATTTAAAAATGCCAAACCTAGTAAAAAAGACTACAGGAAGTTTAATATTAAAACCGTAGAAGGGGCTAACGATTTTGCTTCGATGGAAGAGGTGGTTTATCGGAGATATAAACGTATGTTGGAAGAAGGAGAAGAGCTACCGCAACTAATTATTGTAGATGGAGGTAAAGGGCAATTGTCTTCTGGTCTAAAAGCATTAGAAGATTTAGGAATTAGAGGCAAAGTAACCATAGTAGGTATTGCTAAACGATTAGAGGAAATTTTTTATCCAGAAGATAAATATCCGCTATACTTGGATAAAAAATCAGAAAGTTTAAAAGTAATTCAACATATGCGTAACGAAGCGCATCGCTTTGGTATTACTTTTCATAGAGATAAACGCAGCAAGGCAGCTTTGGAAACAGAGTTGGATCAAATTTCTGGGATAGGAGAAAAAACTATAGTAGAATTATTAAAACATTTTAGATCTGTAAAGCGTATTAAAGAAGCTACAAAAGAAGAATTAATAGAGGTTGTAGGGAATTCTAGAGCTCAAAAAATTGTGAATTATTACAGCCAAAAGAAATAATTAAACAGTAAATTTATACGGGAAAAATAACCACATGAAATTAGTCTTAACCCTTTTACTGTTTGCCAGCATAGGTAATTGTGTGCTAGCGCAAAAGGAATCTCTAAAGGAGGATCTAAAGGTGGGATTAGTGCTTAGTGGAGGAGGAGCTAAGGGACTTGCACACATTGGAGTACTCAAGGTTATAGACGAAGTGGGGGTAAAATTAGATTATATAGCGGGTTCCAGTATAGGGGCAGTAATTGGAGGGTTGTATGCCTCTGGTTATACCGGTAAGCAGTTGGATTCCATATTTCATACTGTGGATTTTAATAATTTAATTCAAGATAAACTTCCTCGTAGAGCTAAAACTTTTTACGAAAAAGAAGATGCAGAAAAATACGCTTTAACGCTTCCAGTTGTAAAAGGGAAGATAGGTCTGCCTAAAGGGATTTCTAACGGTCAAAATTTTTACAACTTTTATTCTAAACTTACTACCCATGTAAAGGACGTACAAGATTTCTCCAAATTGCCTATTCCTTTTTTTTGTACGGCTACCAATATCGAAACAGGAAAGGGGATTATTTTTGATAAAGGATATTTGCCAGAAGTAGTCGTAGCTAGTGGTGCCTTACCATCGGTATACAGTCCTGTATTGTATAAGAATAAATTAATAACAGACGGAGGTATAACCGATAATTATCCAGTAGAAGAAATTAGGAGAAGAGGAGTAGAGTTGGTTATCGGGGTAGATGTGCAAGACACCTTAATGAATAGAGAAGAATTAAACTCTCTAACCGATATAATGCTTCAGATCAATAATTTTCGAACTATAAACGCGATGAAAAAGAAAAAGCCTTTAACGGATGTGTTTATAAGGCCGGACATCAAGCGTTTTTCTGTAGTAAGTTTTGATGATGGGGAAGAAATTATAAAAGAAGGGGTTAGTGCTGCAAAGCTTCACTTAGATAAACTTAAAGAAATAGCCCAAAAACAGCCAGAGAGAAAGCAAGTGAAGCAAGCCGTTTTGCCAACAAAGAGTATTAAGATAGATAAGGTAGTAATTAATAAAAACGTTAATTATAAGAAGTCTTATATAGAGGGGAAAATGAAATTGAGAACACCTCAAATAGTGGAGTTGGAGTCTTTGAAAAGAGGATTAGATAACTTGTATGCTACTAAAAATTTTCAGAATATTAGGTATCACATTTTTACCGATTCCTTGAAAAATAATACCCTTAACGTAAATATAAGAGAGCGGAAAACAAAAACGTATTTTAGATTTGGATTGCATTACGACGATTTGTACAAATCGGCAGCTATTGTAAACTATACCCGTAAAAAGCTTTTTTTTCAAAACGACGTGCTGTCTTTTGATGCTATATTGGGGAGGCGTCCAAGATATACGTTGGATTATTATATAGATAAAGGATATTACTGGAGTGTAGGGTTACATCACCGTTTTTATAGATTTGGAAGGTCTCTGGATTTCGATTTTGTTAGAAACCGAAGGAACTTACCAGACATTCCTATTAATTTTATAGATATAACATATTTAGATGTGACCTCTCAGCTTTATGCGGAAACTTTACTAAGCCAGTCTTTAGCATTTAGATTAGGGGTAGAGCATAAGTTTTTAAAAATAGAAACGGACGATGTAGGTTTAAGCGACAATAATGTCCGAGGTACGGTTTTGGAAGATATTGATTATTATAGCTTTTTTTCGGAGCTTACTTACGATAGTTTAGATAATAAGTATTTTCCTTCGAAAGGTTTGTTTTTTAAAGCAAATTTTAGAGCATACCCTATTTCCTCAAGATCTGCATCCAGTTTTGATGAATTTGCTGTAACTAGAGCAAATTTGAAATATGCCACCTCTATAGGTAAACACGTTTCTTTGGTAGGGGAATTAGCCAGTGGAATCCGTTTAGGAAGGTCTTCCGATGTAAACCCATTAGATTTCTTTTTAGGAGGCTTTGGTAACAAAACAATAAACAATCAAATTCCCTTTTTTGGACGGGAATTTCTAGAGTTAACAGGAGATAGTTTTATTAAATCGGCTTTTATTTTAGATTATAAATTATTAGGGAGCCACCATCTAAACGCTACGGCTAATTATGCTAATATTGGAGAAAAGATTTTTAATATAGATAAATGGTTTAGAAGAGTTGGGTTTTCGGGTTACGCAGTAGGATATGGTTACGATTCGGTGTTAGGACCTATGCAATTAAAATATGCTTTTTCTACCGATCCAGGAGTAGGTGGGCGTATTTTCATTAGTATAGGATATTGGTTTTAATTAAATTTGGAATAATAGTTGAATTGATATCATAGTAATTGTAAAACCAAGGGGCATGAAGTTAATTATAATCTTATATAGTCTATTGTTTAGTTTTTTTACTGTTTTAGGACAGGAAGAAATGGTAGAAAATGTATTCTCGGAAAAAGAGTTTATTAAATTTAAAATTAAATACTTAAGCTTTAATACTAGTACGGCTACGCTTCAAACAAAAAGAGAAGTGCTAAACGGAAAGCCAGTATATCATATAATTGGAGAAGGAAAATCGTCCAGATTTTTAAGTATCTTTTTTAAGATAGAAGATCGGTACGAAACCTATATAGATGAAAAAACAAGTAAGCCCTATCGTTTTGTTAGAAAAATAGACGAAGGGGGGCATACAAAAGATATTGTAATAGACTTTGATAGAGAAAAAAACGTAGCGGTAGTTAATAATAGAAAATACAAAACAACCAAAACATTTAAAACCACCGAAGATATCCAAGACATGGTTTCTGCCTTTTATTATTTGAGAAACAAATTAAATGTAGAAACCCTAAAAATAGGAGACGAAGAGAGGTTAAAAATGTTTTTTGATGAAGAAAATTTCGATTTCAAACTAAAGTATTTGGGAACTGATATAGTTCGTACTAAATTTGGTAAAATAAATTGCCTTAAGTTTAGACCGCTTGTACTAGCAGATCGAGTATTTAAGGAGGAAGAAAGTTTGAGTATCTGGGTAAGTAATGATAAGAACTTAATTCCGGTTAAAATTTCTGCCGATTTAGCAGTAGGGTCACTTACAGCATTAATAAATGAATATGACGGACTTAAATATCCGTTAGAAAAAGTAAAATAGTATGAGCGAGGCCTTGGATCCTAAGATTACAGAAAGAGTAAAGCAGCTAGAGGAAAAATTTAAGAATTCAGGACAAGATATAGGGGCTTATTTAGATGGGCTCTTGTATAATAAATACCTAACCTATTGGGATTATATACATTTAGATACTTTATTAAGTCTTCAAATTCCAAGCACACCTTTTCCAGACGAAGAAATATTTATTACCTACCACCAAATTACAGAACTTTATTTTAAGTTAATACTTCACGAAATGAAGCAAATAGTAGCGGGTGATATAGATGGAGGAGTTTTCTTAGAAAAAATTAAACGTATAAATCGATATTTTGAAACATTAATAGATTCTTTTAGAGTAATGGAACAAGGTATGGAAAGGGAGCAATTTCTAAAATTTAGAATGTCTTTAATTCCAGCAAGTGGGTTTCAGTCGGTACAATTTAGGATGATAGAAATTTATACAGCCCCTCTATGTAACCTAGTAGCTTTAAAATACCGTAACAATTATAACGAAGATTCGTCTATAGAAAAAGCCTACGAACAATTGTATTGGAAGTTTGGAGCAACGGAAACGTCTACAGGTGAAAAAGCATTAACCCTTAGGCAATTCGAAGATCGATACACTCCTAGATTGTTACGTATTGCTAACCAGTTAAAAGGAAATACTATTTATGGCTGTTTTAAGAATTTAGAAGAAAAACACCGACAAAACACTGTTTTTATCGACGAAATGCGTAAATTGGACCAAAACATAAATGTTAATTGGGGATTAGCACATTATAAAACAGCATTTAAATATTTAAGTAAAGATAAAGACGCTGTTATAAAAGCAACAGGGAGTACCAATTGGAAACAGTTTTTACCACCAACATTCCAAAAAATAAGCTTTTTTCCAAGCCTTTGGACAGAAGAAGAGCATAAAAACTGGGGTAAAACATGGGTAGACGATATGGTAAATAACGAAAAGTAAATAGATGAAGATAAAATTGTGTTGGACTATCTTATTTTTAAGTAGTCTGTTAATTTCTTGTTCCGAGAAAGGTAATTCTCAAAAAATAACCAATTTAGAAGGCCATTACTCTAAAGTTAAAGAGGTGCTCAAAAAAAAGTATGGATATATTCTTAACGACTTTGAGGTGGTTAATGATACAGTGCATAATGGAGATAGTTTTGGAGAACTTTTAGATGCCCACGGTATAAACAGGGCAAAAGTATTTCAAATAGCAAATTCTGTAAAAGACAGTTTTAATGTAGCCCGTATAGCTTCGGGGAAACCGTATACCATTTTAAAATGTAAGGATAACCCCAATGCGGTAGAAGCTTTTATTTATCAGAAAAATAAAGTAAATTATACGGTGCTGCATATAGAGGATTCTATTTATGCAGAAAATAAAGCAAAAAAAGTAGTTACCCAACAAAAAATAATGAGCGGAATAATCAATAGCTCCTTATCCGATGCCATAAGCCAATCTGGAGGATCCCCCTTTTTAACACACCAGCTTTCTGGAATATACCAATGGAGTATAGATTTCTTTAAAATACAGAAAGGAGATCGCTTTAAGGTAATCTATAACGAAAAGCGATTAGAAGACGGAACCTTTGTGGGGATAGAAGATGTAGAAGCAGCTGTTTTTGAGCATGCAAACACTCCTTTTTATGCTTTTAGTTACGGGGTAGATACTAAAGAAGCGCAGTTAGAAAGTTCCTATTACGACGAAAAAGCAAAATCACTGCAAAGCTTTTTTCTAAAAGCACCATTACAATTTAGTAGAATATCTTCTCGTTTTTCGCCAAGAAGATTTCATCCAGTTCAAAAACGTTGGAAAGCGCATAAGGGAACAGATTATGCTGCCCCAAGAGGGACTCCAATATGGTCTACAGCAAACGGTACGGTAATAAAAGCAGGATACACCTCTGGAAACGGAAGGTATGTTAAGATACAACACAACAGGAAATACAGTACACAATACCTGCACATGTCTAAAATTTTAGTAAAAAAAGGACAAGTAGTAAAACAAGGTCAGGTAATTGGAAAAGTAGGAAGTACAGGCTTGGCTACAGGTCCACATGTATGCTATCGTTTTTGGGTAAATGGAAAGCAACAAGACCCATATCGCCAAAAATTACCTAGTGCAAAAAATTTAGAAGAAAAATATAAAAAGGATTATTTTAAATTTATAGAACCTCTAAGAAGTACTTTAGATTCTATATCTTATCCCATTAATAAAAAAGTAATAGAAAATGCCATTACCATCACAAAACCCAACGCAAACAAAAGCGTGGAAAGCACTACAAGACCACTTTAGTACCATAGGAGACAGTCATTTAAAAGACCTTTTTGCTAACGATAGTAATCGTGGTAAGGAGCTAAATATTAAGTGGAAAGACTTTTATGTAGATTACTCTAAAAATAGATTAGATAAGACTACTATAAAATTGTTAGTAGACTTGGCCAAAGAAGTTGGGCTTAAGGAGGCTATAGACGCTTACTATGGAGGCGAAGAAATTAATGCTACAGAAGGCAGAGCAGTACAACACATGGCTTTAAGAGCTCCAAAATCTGCTACCATTACAATAGATGGTGTAAACGTAGTGGAAGAAGTAGATACTGTAAAACAAAAAATTAAAGGTTTTTGTGATAAAGTAATCTCTGGAGAGCATAAAGGATATACAGGTAAAGCCATTACAGATATTGTAAATATTGGTATTGGAGGTTCCGATTTAGGACCAGTAATGATTACTGAAGCTTTAGAGCACTATAAAAACCACTTAAAAGTGCACTTTATCTCTAATGTAGATGGAGACCATATACACCAAAATCTAAAGAATTTTGACCCAGAAACCACCCTTTTTGTAGTGGTGTCAAAAACCTTTACAACACAAGAAACACTTTCTAATGCGACTACAGCACGTACTTGGTTTATAGAAAAAGCCGATGCAGCATATGTAGGGAAGCATTTTGTTGCGGTTTCTAGTAACATTAAAAACGTAACCGAATTTGGAATAAATCAAGAAAATATTTTCCCGTTATGGGATTGGGTAGGAGGTCGTTTTTCTTTATGGAGTGCTGTAGGATTATCGGTAGCTTTATCAGTAGGATTCGAGCAGTTTGACGAGCTATTAGAAGGAGCCAACGAAATGGATACCCATTTTAAAAGCGAAGCTTTTGAAGATAATATACCTGTAATTTTAGGATTATTAACTGTATGGTATAATAATTTTTATAAGGTAGAGACCGAGGCAATTATTCCTTATAGTCAATACCTACACCGTTTACCAGCCTACTTACAGCAAGGTATTATGGAAAGTAATGGTAAAGGAGTAGACAGAAATGGCGATACTGTAGATTATCAAACAGGTACCGTTATTTGGGGGGAATCAGGAACCGACTCTCAGCATGCCTTTTTTCAATTAATACATCAAGGAACCAAGATTATTCCAACAGAATTTATTGGATTTAAATCTTCATTATTTGGAGATAAAGGTCACCACGATAAATTAATGGCGAACTTTTTTGCACAGACTGAAGCCTTAATGAATGGTAAAACTAAGGATGAGGTGATTTTCGAATTACAAGCCAAAGGAGCTACCGAGGCAGAGATAGAAAAATTAGCACCTTTTAAAGTTTTTAAAGGAAACCGTCCAACCACAACCTTGCTTGTAGATAAATTAACCCCAAAAACATTAGGTGCTTTGGTAGCTATGTACGAGCATCGAATTTTTGTACAAGGAATTGTTTGGAATATTTATAGCTACGACCAGTGGGGAGTAGAATTAGGAAAGCAATTGGCTACTAATATTTTAGAAGAAATTAACAATAAAACACCTAATCAACACGATAGTTCCACTAGCGAGCTATTAAATAGGTATTTAAAGTAAAAAACAAGCTTTATCTATTGTGATAAAGCTTGTTTTTTTTCTATTTAAAAGTAATTTTGCTTAAATTAAATAATACTATGGAATTTATAATTAAAAATGTACACTCTTACTGGGCTTATCTAGTACTAATTGTACTTACGCTAGCAACATTAAATGCCTTAATAGGTCTATTTGCTAAAAAGGAATACCAACCTAAAGATTTTAGATTAGCATTGTTGGGGCTAATAACCACACACCTGCAATTTGTTTTTGGATTATTAGTGTACTTTGTTTCTGGGAAAATACAGTGGTTTAACAGCGATATTACAGTTAAAGAAATTATGAAATCGCCAGAGTTAAGATTATATAATGTAGAGCACCCATTAATAATGGTAATTGCTATTGCTTTGTTAACTATTGGATATTCAAAACATAAGAAAAAATTAGTATCGGGACCTAAATTTAAATTCCTAGCTATTTTTTATACGTTAGCATTATTTTTAATCCTTTCTAGAATCCCTTGGAAGGTATGGTTTTAAGTAGTGTAACCAATCACATATAATCGTGTTGTCTTATCTAAATCTATTTTTATATGAAGTTCGCAATTCCAATATTAATTATTACAGGTTTAGTCTTTAGTGCTTCTAATGCACAAGAGGCAACCATTTCTTTAGATCTAGGAGTTAAGAAATATGTAGGTAAAATAAGTGAATTAAATCGCGAAAAATATTTCGGGATGCAATCTTCGTATACAAGCAAAGATTTAGATAAGGAAGCCGAGTTTCTATTTGAAACACTAAATACTCATCCAGCAAAAAACTTCTATGGACCAGAACCTAATGGAGGTTTGCAATCCATTCAAGTTAATAAAATAGACAAACTGGTAAAAGATTTAAGAACAGAGATTTCTACAGGTATTTTGTTTACTAAATACAGTACTACAGATTATGTCTTAACTCAAAAAGTTCCATCTAGGGTATACAACCCCGTAGCCAATGCCCAATACGAAGCATTAAAAATGGTGGAATATATCAAAGAATTATTTCCTAAAATGCCTAAGTTTTATGAAATAATGGACGAGCCTTTTGAAAATGCAAGTTTGTTTTCTGATAATCGATTAGAAGTAAAAGTACAAATAGCCAATTTTTATAAAACGGTAGCTCAAACTTTTAAAAAAAAATTACCAGAAATACAGGTAGGTGGATTTAGTGCCTCTCGACCTTTGTTCGAATTAAACAACTTTAAAAATTGGGAAGAAAATTATAAGGTTTTCTTAGATATAGCGGGTAAAGATATAGACTTTATATCTACAAAATTATACGACGAATTAGATAAAGATACAGCTACTCTTAATTATTGTTCGGGTAGTAATTCTGAAGCTGTTTTAGATTTAATAGATACTTATAGTTATAGTAAATGGAACCAATTAAAACCCCATGTAATAACAGAATATGGTCTTAAAGTGCCAGACTGGGAAGGCACCCAGTACACTCCTCAATACAGTACCTATACAACACAATCGTTAAACAATTTTGTAATGTCTTTTATGGATAAACCAGACGTTATTGCAAAGGCGATCCCTTATGTTTTAGGTAAAGAAAATAAGTTTTATTCCGACAGTAAAAAAAACCCGAAAGGGAACCCGCACCCTATGGCCATTCTTAAGAAAGACCAAGATGGGAGTTATGTCTATACAGATTTGGTTAAGTTTTATGATTTTTGGAGTGATGTTAAAGGGGATAGAGTATACATATCCTCTAATAATCCAGATGTACAAGTAAATTCTTTTTACAAAAAAGGGAAGTGGTATATCGTTTGTAACAATTTATCATCAAAATCACATACCCTAAACTTTGGTTTTACTAATAACGATATTGTCCGAATTTCGAATTATACGCTTCGTCGTTTATTTGCAAACGAAGAAGGTGTCTTGGAATTAACAGAAGCCAGTACAGATTTGCACATAGATCAATTAGATATAGATCCGCACGAAATTTTTATGATGATTTGTGAGGTTCCAGATCTAGATCCCTTTGCTACCTCTATTGTAGAATATAATAACTATTCTAAAGAATTTTTACAGGATATAAAAGAAAACGAGCCTATTTTATTTACTTTTTCCAAAGTAGTAACAGGGAAAGGAAAAGCAAATTTAAGAGTTAGTTTTGGTCACCCAAGAGGGGGAGACATGAAACCTGTAATTAAATTAAATGGAGAATATGTACTAACACCTACTAATTGG
>CALGNG010000266.1 GCA_937958735.1 uncultured Aquimarina sp.
AACATGAATGTAATCACGAATTGCTGTCCCGTCAGGTGTAGGGTAATCATCGCCAAAAATAGAAAGTTCTTCTCTTATTCCTGCTGCTGTCTGTACTACAAACGGAATTAAATTTTGAGGAATCCCTAATGGTAATTCTCCAATTTCTACAGTTTCGTGTGCTCCAATAGGGTTAAAGTAGCGTAAAGCAATAGCTTTAAGTTGTGGGGCTATTTTACAAGTATCTCTAATTATTTCTTCGCCTATTTGTTTTGTGTTTCCATAAGGGGATTCTGCTGGCTTTACAGGAGCAGATTCTGTAATAGGTAACTCATCTGCTTGACCGTAAACAGTACAAGAAGAACTAAAAATAAAACTAGCATCGGTTTTTTCTTGTAGTTCTTGTAAAAGATATACTAGTGTGCCAATATTATTTTCGTAATAAGTTAAAGGTATTTGAACGCTTTCCCCTACAGCTTTAGAAGCAGCAAAATGAATAACTCCTACAATATCATTATGTTTTTTAAAAAAATCGGTTACTTTAGAGCGATCTCTTAAGTCCATTTTTTCGAAAATAGGAGTTTTTCCAGTAATATTTTCTATTCCAACAAGTACTTCTTCAGAAGAGTTAGAGCAGTTGTCTATGATAACTACTTCGTAGCCTTCGTTTTGTAATTCAACAACAGTGTGAGAGCCAATAAATCCTAATCCGCCGGTAACTAATATTTTCATCTGGTAAAATTTAAGACGTAAATTTATAAATTAAATTCTGAGTATACGGAATTTCTTCGGTTATTATTGAGTTGCTAAAATTGTCGTGTTTGGTGTCGTCGGGTAAATGCTGTGTTTCTAAACAAAAACCATGATATGGCTGGTATAAACTATCGTTTTTACCCTTTACATCAGTTACATAAGCTGCCGTGTAAAATTGGACGCCAGGTTGTGTGCTAAATATTTCTAAAGCGCGGCCACTTTCTGGATCTATAGTTTTGGCAACAGATTTTAAAATTTGTTTAGGATTGGTTACATAATTAATGTCAAATCCCATAGGAAGTGTTTGTTTATTTTCCTCCAAACGATCTCCAAGGTTGGTAAGTCTTGTTAAATTAAAAGGTGTTTGGTCTACAGGTAAAATTTCGCCTGTAACAATGTTCTCCTCGTCGGTGGGTGTATAAGAATCTCCTTTTACCTGTATAAGATGCGATTTGGTGTCTGTTAGTCCACCATCTTTTAAATTAAAATAGTCGTGACGTGTTAGATTTACTACAGTATCTTGGTCTGTAGTGGCTATAGTTTCTATTTTTAATTCGTTCTTTTCTGTTAACTCAAAAGTTACGGTTGTAATCACTTCTCCAGGAAAACCTTCTTCCAAATCGGGACTAATATACATGCATATTAAGGTATTGTCTTCAATAGTGCAGTCCCAATTTTTTTTATCAAACCCATCAAAACCACCATGCAATTGTTTTACACCTTCATTTTGGGTAACCTTAATTTCTTGTCCGTCTATAAGAATACTCCCATTAGATAGTCTATTGGCATTTCTACCTACTATAGATCCAAAATAATAAACATTAGACTCATAACCCTCTAGAGTATCAAAGCCTAAAACAATATCTTGTTTCTTAGAGGAGCTAGTAGGGTATAGTATTTTTTGTATAGTAAGACCATAGCTTAATAAATGGACTTCGAAACCATGGCTATTGGTTAGTACAAATTTAGTTACCTCGGAACCTTTTTTGGTGGTGCCAAATGTTTGTCTGTTAATCATGTGTTGGAATTGTAGTTTGCTAAAGTAAAGCGTTTTATCATGTTTGCCAAAGTGTGGCCAAAAATCCAGGCAGAATAATCTGCCTGGAATAACAACTAATCAAAAAACTAAACTCTTTTTAATTGTAAATACTTGCTCAGGGTATTTACAGAGCTTAATTAAGAAAGTGTACATAAGTACATGGCGAATGTACATAATTGTATACAGGTTTTATTGTTAAAATTTAATAAGGCTTAATTATTTTTATTTTCTTAAAAAAATGCGTAAATATTAATGTTTTTGATGGTTTTATCGGATTATCTATGAGAACTTTTTGTTTTTGTGTAAGAAAATACAACAATTTCTAAATGTTAAATAAGGGCGCTAAGCTAGCTTAGCTAAAATGAAGCAGAGGAAGTGAACGTTTTTGCTTTCTAGAGACAGATTAATTGAATATACTATCTTATATTTACATCCATTACTGAAAAGTTAAAATTATATAATATGTCGACCCAAACGAGCAGTTCGTATTCTCAATTTGTAGCAGATTTTAAGACGGAATTAAAAGTAACTTCCCCAGGAAGAATAAATCTAATAGGAGAGCATACCGATTACAATAATGGCTTTGTATTGCCTACAGCTATTGATAAGCACATCGTATTTCAATTCCAAAAAAATGGTACAGACATATGTAATGTATACAGTGCTACTTTTGATAAGATGCTTCAATTTAACATAAATCAAGTATCAGAAAGTGATAAGGAATGGGAAAATTATATTTTAGGTGTAATTAACCAAATTCAATTACGTGGGAAAATAATAGGAGGTTTCGATTGTATTATCGAAAGTTATTTGCCAATGGGCTCGGGAATTAGTTCTTCGGCAGCACTAGAATGTGGATTGGCTTACGGCTTAAACGAAATGTTTAACCTTGGTTTAGAAAAATTTGATCTAGTTAAAATTGGTCAAAAAGCAGAACATACCTATGTAGGGACACAATGCGGTATAATGGATCAATTTGCCTCTGTAATGAGTGAATCTGGGCACGTAATCTTATTAGATTGCGAATCTATAGACCACCAGCTTATCCCAGCAGATTTTGGGGATTACCAAGTATTGTTATTAAATACCAATGTCTCTCATAATTTAGCAGACAGCGCTTACAACACCAGAGTCTCAGAATGTGCCTCTGTAGTAGAGGCTATAGCAAAAAACAATCCAGAAGTAACCTCCTTAAGACAAGCCACTACAGAAATGTTAGCAGCAGTAAAAGGTACGATTACCCCTGTAGCATACCAACGTGCTAAATATGTATTAGAAGAAAATAACCGTGTAGAAAAGGCTGTAGTAGCTTTAAAAGAAGGAAAGCTAAAAGAATTAGGTGCATTAATGTATGGATCTCACGACGGACTTCAGAACGATTACGAAGTAAGTTGTGCAGAATTAGATTTCTTAGCTGCTTTTTCTAAAGATTACGACCAAGTACTAGGTGCCCGTATGATGGGTGGTGGTTTTGGAGGTTGTACCATTAATCTAATCCACAAAGATGGAGTAGAAGCTTTTGTTGCCGATGCCACTAAAGCATACAAAGAAAAGTTTAATATTGATTTAACATCATTTACCGCAGTACCAAGTCAAGGAACCGCAACGGTAAGTTTATAAAAATAAGATGAGTAACATAGATTTTAACGAAAATCCTCACAGAAGGTTAAACATTCTTACAGGAGAATGGGTTTTAGTATCTCCACATAGAACTAAACGTCCTTGGCAAGGAAAAAACGAAGAACCAGCAAAATTGTCTACCATTTCGTACGACGAAAAATGCTATTTATGCCCTACTAACGAGCGTGCAGGAGGAAAGGTAAACCCAGATTATTCGGAACCATTTGCCTTTACTAACGATTTTGCAGCCCTATTACAAGGTGTACCAACAGACAAGTACGATAATGGATTTTTCCAAGCAGAAACCGAAACAGGAATTTGTAAAGTAATCTGTTTTTCTCCGAACCATGCTCTTACTCTTCCTTTAATGGAAGCAGTAGATATTAAAAAGGTAATAGACCTTTGGCAAAAAGAATTAGGTGAGTTAGCAGCAAATAAGGATATTAACTACGTTCAGATTTTTGAAAATAAAGGGGGAATTATGGGATGTAGTAACCCACACCCGCACGGTCAAATTTGGGCACAACGTTCTATTCCAGAAGAAATAAAAAAGAAAAGCGCTCAATTTTTAAATTACTGGAACGACAAAAAAGAATCTTTATTAGAAGGTTATTTAACACAAGAACTAGAAGCTAAAGAACGTATTTTAGTAGAAAACGAACACTTTGTAGCATTAGTGCCGTATTGGGCAGTTTGGCCATACGAAACTATGATTGTGCCTCGTAAAAAGCATGCTAACATTACCACTCTTTCAGAAGAAGAAAAATTAGCTTACGCCGAAATTATTAAGGCATTAACTACTAAGTACGATAATATATTTAAAACATCGTTTCCATATTCTGCAGGAATCCACCAAGCACCAACCGATGGGGAGGAGCACCCAGAATGGCATATGCACATGAGTTTCTATCCACCATTGTTGCGTTCGGCAACAGTAAAGAAATTTATGGTAGGTTATGAGATGTTTGCTAACCCGCAACGCGATATTACAGCAGAACAAGCAGCCGATAAAATACGTATGCAAAGTGATGTGCATTACAGCAAAGAGTTGTAAAATCTACTTTAATTACCTTATGAAAAAATCCGAACGACATTTTAGTCGTTCGGATTTTTTTATTTTATATGTGTCCCATCTTAAAATACCG
>CALGNG010000267.1 GCA_937958735.1 uncultured Aquimarina sp.
GCCCCAAACTCTATATGGGGGTATTGCGGTATTAGCGTAGTAAATAGTTTACCTATAGTTGTTGTTGTGGAAGTCCCAACAGTATCGCTTAAAGATATAATACCTACACCCATAGCTATTAATTCTTCTACCCAATTGCAAACTATTTGGGGGTTCCAGGGTTCCCCATAGGGATTACCAAATCCCATACTTATATATACGACTACTTTTTTATTAGCCCTTTTTGCTAGTTCTAAAATTTCTTCTAAAATAGCTTTAGATTGTTTTATGGTTTTATGCGTATTCCGCATTTGAAACGTCTCGGAAATAGAAAATGGATAACCTATATAAGTAACTTCTGGAAATTTACAAGCCTCCTCTGCTCCTCTTACATTTGCCGTAATGGTTAACAACTTCGTATTAGTTTTAGATAGGTCTAATGCCTTTAAAACTTCTGCTGTATCCTTCATCTGCGGGATGGCTTTGGGAGATACAAAGCTCCCCACATCTAGGGTATCAAAACCGCAATCCACCAACAGTTGCAGGTAACGCAACTTATACTGCGTAGGAATAAATGTTTTTATCCCCTGCATAGCATCTCTTGGACATTCTATAACTTTAACTATACTCATTAACTTCCAAAAAGGGTCAGTACTAATTTTCTAGAACCTCCATGGTCCCGATGCTCGCATAAATAAATACCCTGCCAAATTCCCATATTTAATTGTCCATTAGTAACGGGAATAGTTACAGAAACCCCCATTAGCGATGCTTTAATATGTGCTGGCATATCGTCTGGCCCTTCATAGGTATGGATATAATAAGGAGCATTTTCTGGAACCATAACATTTATATGACTTTCAAAATCGGTCCGTACACTGGGATCTGCATTTTCGTTAATAGTTAAACTAGCAGAGGTATGTTTTATAAATACTTGCAACTGTCCAACCTTAATCTTAGAAATCTCTAAAAATTCCCTTTCTATGGTATCTGTAATTAAATGAAAACCTCTTTTATAAGGTTTTAAACGTATCTCTTTTTGAAAAAATTGCATAACATAAATTTAACCATTACTATTGCACCAAGCATTATATTAACGATTGTTAAAAGTACTAAAATGAATTTATCTGACATTAAATTAATCGTTACCGATATGGACGGTACTCTTTTAAATTCTAACCACGAAGTTAGCGATCTATTTTTTGAGCAATTTAAAAAATTGAAAGAAAATAATATTCATTTTGTTGCCGCTAGCGGAAGGCAATACCACAGTATTTTAGAAAAACTAAAAACTATAGAAGAAGATATTACTATAGTAGCAGAAAATGGGGCCTATATTGTTAGAAATGGGGAACAATTATATGTAAATGCAATTGCTAGAAAAGATATCGAAGGTATTATTCCTATATGCCAAGCTATAAAAGGCACGCAACTGGTTATTTGTGGCAAAAAAAAGGCTTATATACTTAAAGGGCAAGAGAGATTTGAAAACACCGTTTCCGAATTTTATTGCAGCTATGAGGTTTTAGATAGTTTTGACAACTTACCCCAAGATGATTTTTTTAAAGTAGCTCTTTGCCATTACGAGGGTTCCGAATCCCACATATACCCACACCTTAAACACTTAGAAAATAAATGGCAATTAAAAATTTCTGGTAAACAATGGATCGATATTTCACAAAAATCTACCCATAAAGGAAATGCAATTTCCCAACTACAAGACCAACTTAAAATTAGCACAACACAAACTATGGCTTTTGGCGATTACAACAACGATACCGAAATGCTTGAACTAGCAAAATATAGCTTTGCTATGGGTAATGCCCATCCTAATATAAAAGAAATAGCCCATTACGAAACCTTGACTAACGACCAGAATGGAGTGGAAAACATTCTAGCCCAACTTATTGCTACATTTTAGTCTGTAAAAATTTGCTTATCTAAATATTTCTTCCCTAATCTAATGTTATAAAACATACGCTTAACCACGGTATCGTCTCCAACCATTCCCGTAGCATATTTTTTCCCGTTGGTATGCCATAGAGTAAAAGGAGTCCCTTTTTTTTCGTTCTTAAAAAGTTTACATTTTTTTAAAGGAAACTCTTCTCCAAATGGTTTTTTAGAGTGCAATTTACTTACAGAGCTATTTGTGTCTCTATTCTTAATATAAACCATAGCTCCGTTTAACAAATTAAATTTCCCTTTTCCTTTTATACTTCCATTAATATTTATTAATACATTATAAAAAACTAAATAAGCAGGCTTTTTAAAATTGATCTCGTTGGCGTTAATAATAACTTGTTCGGTAACAGAAAAATCGTTCCCATTAATAGTAATTCCGTGTGTAATGTTTGACAACTGGTCTGATAAATTCACAAATTTTTGAGCATTTAACTGAAAAGTAATCAATAAGAATAGTAAAAATTGCCTCATTAATATAGATTTAATTATTTATAAAAAAATTAATTGTTTCTAATAATTTGCAAAAAAAAGGAATTATTGCCTACTATTCGCTTTTTCCTACACCATTAAAATTAATAGTAAACATTAAAAATCGTTCCAATTAACAAAAATCTATGTTTTTTTATGTTAAAAAAAACTTAAAAAACTAAAAATCAACTTATTAATTTATAATAAAAAATCAAAAAAACACTTATTTATAATTAAAATAAATTACACTACAGTGGCACTACCATGCATTACAACTTACTTTTTTGCACTATTTTCTTATTAATAGCCTTAACCAAGGATGGTCCAGAGTAAATAAACCCTGTATAAACTTGTACCAAACTAGCCCCTGCTTCTATTTTTGCTAAAGCATCCTCTAC
>CALGNG010000268.1 GCA_937958735.1 uncultured Aquimarina sp.
TGCAGAGGTACGTCTGTGGGATTACGAAACCGAAGGTTTTGCCAAAACAGGAGAACAGTTTTGTGGTCTTATGATGGGGGATCATTCTAAAAGCGGTATAAATACCATGTTTAATACAGGTACCGTAGTAGGGGTAAGTGCTAACATTTATGGAGCAAGTTTTCCTCGTAATTTTATACCTAGTTTTAGCTGGGGAGGTAGTGCAGGTATGGTAACCTATAAAACCAATAAGGCCTTTGAAGTAGCCACCAAAGTAATGGCTCGTAGGGGGATAGAATTTACAGAACAAGACAGTCTAATTCTAGATTATATATATAATGAAACTACTCGTTATAGAAAAGAGTAATTATTTTCTTAAATAAAAGCACTTAAATGTTTTCGTTTTTTTTGAATAAACAGTAATTTATGCATGCATAATAAATACCGTTTGTCATGAATTTTGAATTAACCGAAGAACATAAAATGATACAGGAAGCCGCTCGTGATTTTACAGAGCAATTTTTACTTCCGGAAGTTATAGAACGTGACACCCATAGAACATTTCCCACAGAGCAAGTAAAAATGATGGGCGAATTAGGCTTTATGGGTATGATGAATGATCCAGAATACGGTGGAGGTGGTATGGATACCCTGTCCTATGTATTAGTGCTAGAGGAACTTTCTAAGGTAGACGCCTCTGCAGGAGTAATTTGCTCTGTAAATAACTCATTAGTATGTTGGGGATTGGATCAATATGGATCCCACGAGCAAAAAGAAAAATACCTTAAATCTCTAGTTACAGGTAAAAAACTAGGAGCTTTTGCCTTGTCGGAACCCGAAGCGGGTAGCGATGCTACTTCACAGAAAACCACAGCTATAGAAAAAGACGATTATTATATTTTAAATGGGACTAAAAATTGGATTACCAATGGAGGTACTGCAGATTATTATCTAGTAATAGCTCAAACGCATCCCGAACTAAAACATAAAGGTATAAATGTATTTATAGTAGAAAAGGGATGGGAAGGTTTTGAAATAGGGCCCAAAGAAGATAAGTTAGGCATAAGAAGTAGTGACACGCATTCGTTAATTTTTAACGATGTTAAAATTCCTAAAGAAAACCGAATAGGAGAAGATGGGTTTGGATTTAAGTTTGCCATGAAAACCCTTTCTGGTGGGCGTATAGGTATTGCAGCCCAAGCCTTAGGTATTGCGCAAGGGGCTTACGAAAGATCTTTAGCGTATTCTAAAGTAAGAAAGTCTTTTGGTACAGAAATATGTAATCATCAAGCCATAGCCTTTAAATTAGCAGATATGTATGCAAAAATAGAGGGAGCTCGTTTGTTAGTCTATAAATCTGCGGTAGAAAAAGACGACGGTAAAAATTATGATTTATCTAGTGCAACGGCAAAGTTAATAGCTTCTCAAGTAGCTATGGAAGTATCTGTAGAGGCCGTACAAATCCATGGAGGTAATGGATATGTTAAAGAGTACCATGTAGAAAGGTTTATGAGAGACGCCAAAATTACTCAGATTTATGAAGGTACCAGCGAAATTCAAAAAATAGTAATTTCTAGATCTATTATTAAAGGGTAATTTTGTAGGAATTAGAACCAAAAAAGCCATTTATGTATCAGAAAAGATAGATAAACGGCTTTTTTTTTAAGTTTTACTTATAATTTTAGAAACATCAATTTTAAACTTCAGAGGCCTCAATTTTATTTCCAAACTCGGCTAACATTCCAATAAAAGGTAGCGCATTTTCCCCTAATTGTGTTAAAGAATACTCCACTCTAGGAGGTGTTTCTGGATAAGATTTTTTTTGTAAAATCTTATGTTCAATCAAATATTTTAACTCTTGATTTAACATTTTTTCGCTAATTTCTGGAACCAAACGCTTCAATTCGCTAAAGCGGTGAAACTTTTTTTGGAAGAATTGACCAATTATAAGTAAACGCCATTTTCCTCCAATTACGTCTAAAGATTTCCTAACAGGGCAAGTGTCAATTAATTTTTGTGAATTTTTTTCCATGTGTAACTATCTGTTTTTCAATAAATCTAACTAATTAGTCTGTTGCTCACTTTTTGGTAAGCTGTTGGTTTTTAGGTTTTTAGTGTTTAGATTAGGGGTACATTCACAAAACAACAACGGCATTATGCGAAACTACACTCTAATTACCCCCTTTACGAAACAAGTTACACAGGATTCTGAGAATTTGCAACAAAATCGAATTCAATTTTCAGACTTCGGAGCAGAATTTAATATCAACCTAGAAAGCGATAATTATTTCATAGAAAAAGAGTTACGAGGTTATTGTAATATCTTATCGGCGCTTTCTAAAAGTGAAAAAATATATTTTCTATTACCTATATGTTTTAATGAAATTAAGATTATCGAGTTTGTTGAAGATTTTATAACAGCATGTAAATACTTGACCCCTAAAAGTATTGTTTTTGATAAAAGTAGATGTGATCAAATAAACCTGTTTGAAAAACAAAATACTTCTGATCTAATAGAAAAAATGTTGGAAGATTCTGGGTTGCCCATAACTAGTATTACATCCAGTCCATTTAAAAAATCAAACACTCCTTTTTACAAAACTTTTAATACAGAGTTTATAGAAAAAGATACAGCAGATATAAGGTTTATATATAGCAAACTGCATAATATTTACGATATCAAAGAGGCCTTTTATTTAGGGCATTACAAAAGAACCGAAAAGCAAACACAAAAATTAAATCAAAGTTTTACTAAGGGTACGTTTTCTTATACTCTAAATTAAAATGAAATTACCTATAATTTTAAGTCTATTTATAGCCTTAAGCTGCAATACATCAACTAAAAAAAACAAAGTAAAACCAACTGTTATGATCAAAGAAGCACTAATCGAAGAAGTCTACTTACAAGAACCACAAACAAAAGTAAAAACAAAAGTAATTTATGGTTACGATCCCCTTTGTGGATGGTGTTATGGGTTTTCTGGGGAATTAGCCATTGCGATTAATTTCTTGAAAGACGAAGTAGATTTTGAATTAGTAAACGGGGGATTATTTGCAGGAGTAAGAGGTCCAAAAATGGGATATATGAGTGCACATATTCGTAGAAATATGAAATATGTAACGGGGCGTTCTAATAAAAAATTTGGAGCTGGTTTTTTAAAATTATTGGACGATATACATTATCCATATAATTCCATGAAAGCATCTATTGCTATAGAAGTAATCAAAGATCTAAAACCAGAAAAAGTATTTCAATTAGCTTCTGATATTCAGCACGATTTCTTTTACGAAGGTAAAGACATCCAATCGGACGAATTTTATTTGGATTTAATTAAAAACTATGGAATATCTACAAGTCTATTTTTGCAAAAATTGAATAGTAAAGAGTATGAAATAAAAACAGAACAATCATTTACAAAGGTGCAGGAGTATGGATTTAGTGGGTATCCAGCAAGTGTAATTGTTATAGATAATGTGGTAAAACCTCTTACACAAGGTTATGTTTCTGCAGAAGAGTTTATAAGCTTGATTCAGCAACAAGTTCATTAAAATTATAATTACAAAACTCTATTAAGCAACATTTCTAACCATTAATTTTATTATGAACCCAACCCAGACTATATCACCATCTCATAAATATATTAGTTATGCAGAAACTATAAATCGTAAAAATGGACATGAAAATTTAGGCTTTCTCTCTTTAGATAAAGGATTTATGCCTGTGTTTACTCCTTTAAAATCATTACCCTTTCCGTTTTCCAAATGGGACGATATAGCTGCCCAAATGCCTCATCATTATAAAAACCAAAGTTTAAGAAAAGCTATAGCAAAATTACCTTTATTAGAACCTACTATAGAGTCCCTAGAAGACAAGTACCTATGTAGAGCTTCTATGCTTTTAAGCATTTTAGCACATGCTTACGTTAGAAATGAAAGAGATGAAGATTTAAATATTCCAGAATCTATATTAGTTCCATGGAAAATAGTTTCCGATAGATTAAAAAGGCCACAACCTTTTTTATCCTATATAGATTTAATTATGTATAACTGGAAGCAAAAAAATACAGGAGGTTCTTTAGAGTTAGAAAATTTACAATTACTAACTCCAACGGTAAATAACCAAGAAGAAAATGTGTTTTATCTTACCCAAACAGAAATTGCTTTTAAGACCAAAGAGGTTGTAGGTTTTGTGGTAGAAATTCAAGATGGGATTGTAAATAATCAAAAAGAAAGGGTAATAAAGGGCTTACAGTTATTAAAAAAGATAGTAGCTAAAGTAACGGATAGTAGTTTTCTTAAAATTAATCCAAACCCAAGAAGTGCTACTTATGTAGACCCTGTAGTGTGGGCTAAAACAGTAGCTCCATTTGCAGTACCTCTAAAAGAAGGGGTGCAAGGACCCAGTGGTACATCTTCTCCATTTTTTCATTTAATAGATACATTTATAGAAAGAAGTAGATACGATACTATTTTGGGTAAAGAAGCTCTGTTTATTAGAGAATGGTATCCAGAGCATTGGCGTAATTTTATAAAAGCAGTAAGTGAAATTTCTATTTTAGACTATATAGAAAAATGTAACGATGAAGCTTTAGATGGTTCTTTTTATGATTTTGTAGAAGCTTACTCTGGCGATAAGGGCTTTTTGGGCGTACATAGGCGTAAAGTCTATGGATATTTACAAATGGCTTTTAAAGTAGGGCGTTCGGTAACCATTGGAGGTTTTAGTGGTTTGTTTAAAGAGCGTACTTGGGAAGAAGTAGATGATGAGTTGGAAACTACTCGTTTAGAAAGATATACTAATAAAAATTTAAAATGTCCCTATAGTGGAGTTGTTGGTAAATCTATTATAGGAGATAGTATTGCTCAAAAAATTGTTTTAGATGTAAAAGATAAAGGGGTTACATACCAACCAGGAGATCGTTGTGCAATTGTACCTAAAAATGCTAAAGAAGAAGTAAAAAAAATAATAGAAATATTGGCATTGTCAGGAGAAGAGACAATTGTTTTAACAGAGCAATGGCAAGCATATTTTAAAAAGTTTTATAACGAAACATTAGAAAATGTAACGGTTTATAGATTACTTTCTTCTGCTAAATTAAATGATGCAACTAAAACTTTAGAGTTTTGCTCTCATATAAAAGATTTAGTACAATTGGATAATAGAGGCTTAGTATCTTTAGAAGCTATTGTCGTACAAATGCAACGGCTAAATATGGATGCTAAGCAATTTTTACTACCTTACTTATCTATTATTTTGCAACCAGAGCAAGAGCGTATGTATAGTATATCTTCTGGTTTTGAAGAAGAAAAAATAGAATTAACAGTAGGTAATGCTACTACTAAAGTAAAAAATAAGGAATATAAAGGAGTAGCATCTTCATATCTAAACTTGGAGGAAGTAGATAGTAATTCCAAAATACCTTTTAAAATTATTAGTCCACTGCGTTTTTCTTTACCTAAAAGTATTAATACCCCTATTTTTTTATTTGCTGGCGGATCTGGAATAGCTCCATTTAAAGGGTTTTGGGAAGCATTAGAACGCAAACAAGAATTATCCAATCTATCTATTTTTTACAGTGTAAAAAAAGAATCTGATATTGCATTTAAAAGTGATTTAGAAAGAATTTTAATTAAGGGTAAGGTAAATCTAAATATAATTATTACAAGAGAGGCGAAACAATTAGACCAAAGAGCCTCTATAATTAATGGTAAATTAGTTTTTAAAAATACTAAAGCTTCTAAAATAAAAAATTTACTGTTAGAAGATAATAATATTAGAGTCATTTTTAATGGTATACAAACTGAAGAAGACCACAATCAAAAAGGTTATTTTTACTCTTGCGGTAAAGCAGGTTTTGCATTAAATGTATTGGAATCGCTTAAAGAAATAATTAATTGTTTTATACATAATCCAGAGGATTCTAAAGAAATATTTTATAATCTTTTTGCAGAAAATAGATTAATGCAAGACATATTTACTTCTCCTGAAGCATGCAGTTCGGAAAGTAAAGAATTTTATTTATCCGACGTTATTAGCCATAACACACCCAAAAATGGTTATTGGGTAGCTTTAGAAAATAAGGTGTACGATCTTACAGAATTTAAAGAGATCCACCCTGGAGGTAATAAAATAGTAGAAGATAATGCAGGTAGGGATGCCACTCACGAATTTCGTAGAGCCAATCACCATACATCTAAAGAAATTTTGTCTATGCTAACAATGTATTATATAGGTAAGTTAAAAACAATTAATTTTCAATCCGATGTGCTGCAAGTACAGTATGACGATTGGGTAACAGCACTGCATTTATTCACAGAAATGAAAAACACCTTTATTGCGGATTTTTCATTTAAAAATAAAAAGACCACATTACTGTGTGGAGAAAAAGAAATTACCCCATATAAAATAGCATTATTAGTAGAAAATCAACACCGTTTTTTAGAAGAATATGTAAAAAACTTAAAGCAAGCCTTCAAGGATTTATTTTACAACAGTAATCATTATAATAAGGTTTTGCAAGAATTTAACCAATGTATCCGCACCGATATAAATCTAAACTTAGAAAACGTAATTTATGAGGAAAGTGAATTTAAATTCCGTTGGGAAGAATTAGTGAATTTGGAACACAAAAATAGTTTAATATTGGAATTGTCAAGAAAAATGCTGTGGGAAGGAGTAAAGATTTTTGAAGCACATTTTGTAAACCAATCCATACAATTTGAAGAGGCAATGGAGGTTATAGTTAATAATTTTTATAAAGAATTAGAAATTATTAATCAAGAAGAAACATTATTAGTTAGCGTTAGATAATTAATTTTCTAAGACCAAAAGCAATTCCATTTATTTTTATAAAGTATTTAGATTTTTAAATGTATATAAGGAAGGGGTAGTCCAAATAGATTGCCTCTTATTTAGTTTAATTATATATCAGTGATAAAATCCAAAATGCTATGGTTGTGAATTTATTAGACCAAAGACATTTCTCTATAAGAAATGAAGTGTTATACATTGCTTAATTTTATTGTTTTAGAACAAGAGATACCCCCGTAAAGTAATGTAAGTTTCATTATTTTATGAAATAATATTTCAAGTTGAATAAATAGATTTGAATAATCTATTAATGAAGAATGATAGTTTTTTATATTTTTTGTTGTTTTTATATCAAAAAATAAGGCATTTAAATGTAAATAACTCAATCTTAATAGAGGTGTATGAATAAAAAGCTAAAGACGTCGTGTTGGTAAAAAAATAGTGTAAGATCTCTAAATATGTTTTAATTAGTTATTAAATCTAATTAATCTTGTTGTAGATTTGCAACAAATTTTTTTAATGAAGAACCTTAAAAGATTTACTAAATATTTGATTCCGTATAAATTTAATTTTGGAGCAAGTATTTTTTTTAACGTATTATATTCTCTTTTTTCAGCATTATCTATGTTGTCTTTAATGCCTGTAATGAATGTTTTATTCAAAGAGGCAGAAAAAATTTATGTAAAACCTACCATCTCTGGTTTTTCCGATTTAGATAAAGATTCGCTTCAAAAGTATATTAATTACTTTATTACTAACAATACCGAAAATAATGGTGCGCTAAG
>CALGNG010000269.1 GCA_937958735.1 uncultured Aquimarina sp.
GGCCCAACAATTGTATTTTTCGCTACGATGGCCGTAAAGTGTTAACAGCTTTTGCGAAAGATGGGCTGTATTTTCTTCCGGAAAATAATACAATTGTTCATGTTTATCTAGAAGCAGCATAATTAGTTTGTCCTGCATTTCCTTTTACTCCTACTACAGAGCTCATATTAATTACCGAACCTTGACGCTGCTTTAACATAGTACGCTGTACCGCCTTAGTCATATTAAAAACCGACTTTAGGTTTACTTCTATTACCGTATCAAAATCTTCTTCGCTAATACGCATTAACAAGTTATCCTTAGTAATACCAGCATTGTTTATTAAAATATCAATTTTTCCATCAAAATCTTTTAACACCTCTGCTACCAAATCTTGTGCTGCTTGGTAATTGGCGGCATTACTTTGGTATGCTTTAGCTTTTACTCCCAAAGCGGTTAGCTCTGTAGCTAATTCTTCTGCTGCTGCAGAAGAAGAGCTGTATGTAAATGCTATATTGGCACCATGTTGTGCAAAAACTTGCGCAATTCCTTTACCTATTCCACGGCTTCCTCCTGTGATAATTGCCGTTTTACCTTCTAATAATTTCATAATTAATCGATCTGAAAATGTTTTCGAGTTCCCAAATATAACAAATACCCTAGTGTTACCTTGTCTTAATTTAAAAAAGTGAATTTTAATTGCTATAATTTTCTTACTATTTTCCACAAAACAGTACTACTATGGCTTATACTTTTTTCAAAGTACCAGCTCTAAACTAACAGAGTTCTATACCTCTTTCTCTAATATAAATTAAAGATTACATCAATCCTTTTAATAAAAAACACCTCTCTATTATTATCTATAATTTTACATATAATAAATTTAATAATCCTGTTTTCATATTTAAATTAAACATTTCTCCTATATTAAATTTTTCTAAAGTATATAGATTGGAGTCAAATATATATTGTTCGTTATCCGATTCCACTGTTAATTCATATTTACCAATCATTTTACCTCCCCCTACAATAACTGTTTTATTTGTTATTAACCCTTCTATTTTTATCTCTTTTTGCTTCCCAAAAAAATAATTTATGCAAATTAACCCGTTTGATAAAAAAGGTCTAAAAATCGAATAGTATAAAAGTCCCATAATCGCAATGAAAAACAAATGATAAAAACAAAACTCTTTTATTGTCACCCCATTAGATTTTATTGCAGAATAACTAGAATACAACAAAATCAGTCCAAAAACAGGAATCAAAATATAATCAACCATTTGCTTTGCCTTATAATTTTCTTGTAAATCAAAACTCAAAGGATAGTATATTACTACTACTATTAAAGATGCTAAAAAAAATATTATTATCCAGAATACAATTTTCATTGATTATAAATTACTTTTACGTAACTAAATATGAAGTAAGAAAAACTGTTTTTAGAGTTAACTTACTATTTTTCGTTATCTATTTAACAATTAGACACAACTATCCCAACAACGATTCTCCATTAAGATTCGTAGTTAATATATCACTCATTAAATCTAGGTAAGGACGTAATAATTTTAAATGTGTTATTACTTTATCTGAAAAATCGGGTGCTAAAACTTCTTTATCTGTATAAAAATGCTGAAAAAAGAACGCTTTATTTTTAATTAAATCTATAGCAGGATGCATTTTATCGAAACCTTTAGGTGCTGTTTTTAATTGATTATAGGGCACAAACTTGTTCCCGTACACTTTAGAGAACTCTTTATTATTTATAATATCTCGTATCTCGCTATCGTCCATTTCAAATTCTTTACGGATACGTAATAAATCTGCCCCATTAGGGCCAAAAAAGCCGCCACCTACAAAAGATTTACCAGACTCTATTTTTAAAAAATAACTCCCTCTTCTAGCCTCTCCCTCTCTTATATAAGTTAAAGATCTATTTACTTTATAGGGAGTTTTATCTTTACTAAAACGTACATCTCTATAAATACGGTATACTTTCATCTTTTCTATCTGGTCCGATGTTTCTAAACCTTCCAAAACTATTTCCCCGAAAGATTTATAAATTGCTTCTTCTTTTTTAAACCGATCTTTTTGTGTTTCAAACCATTCTCTATTATTATTTTCTTTAAGTTCTTCTAAAAAAATCAATATACTTTTTGGAATCCCTGCCATGTTATGAAAGTTATATGCTTCTATACGTCAAAACATAAAACTACAATTATTTTTTACGATTAGAAATGTGTTTTATCAAAATACATTCATAAATAAGTATATTTACCTACAAAGTTTATTTTACCTGATGAGTAGCCCTAAGCAAAACATAATTGCCGCCATCGAATCCCAAAAAAAGGACCTGAACCTTCCGATTCGATTAAAAGAGCGTACCGAGTATTTTACCTCACTTCTTTTCGAAACCTTATTCGATGTGGAAGCCAATGTAACCTATAATATAGAGCTATTAGCTACCACTTTTAGTGAACTAACAGATCTAGCATGCTGGAAACATGACAAGTCTTGCGAAAAAATATGGGACGATTATCTTACCCATTTCCCAAAGATTTTAAAAAAATTACAGTTGGATGCACAAGCATTTTTGGATAGTGACCCTGCTGCCAATTCTATAGAAGAGGTGTATCTTGCTTATC
>CALGNG010000270.1 GCA_937958735.1 uncultured Aquimarina sp.
ATTTTATTTTTACTCCATTCCTGCGTTATAGTATCCCCTGTGTGGCTTAATAGTTTAAAATCTGCAATTTTGTGGTATTTTCTTACTTCTTGCATCGTGCTGTCTACCAATTCTATATTTACTTGATACGGATCGTAAATGGGTAATACCCGCTTAGGCTTTAGTGCTCTATAAATAAGACTAATAATTATTACGGAGAGTATTAGTAGAAAAATTCCGAATTTTTTATAGGGAGCAAAAAACTTAAGCATTTTGGTTGGCAAGGTTAAATAGATTCCAAATTTATGCTTTATTTGGTATACCCACATTATAGCTTTAAAAAAACTACATTAGTGCCTCTTATTTTTTAAAATCCAATACGGGCTCGTCCTTATTATATTCTATCTTCCAAGGAAGTCCTTGTTTATTTAATAATGCATAAATTTCGGTTACTAATCGATTTTGTGCATTGGTTACCATAGTGGAGGTTTTAATTTGTTTTTGTAATCGATTTTCTACTAGCATAGCTATTTTATTATAATCTTCTGCATTAAATTCATTTAGAAAATCGGCTTGTAAGTCGTAATATTCTAATTTTGGATATGTTTGTAATACTGGTTCTGGAAGTTTTATAATTGTTATGGTTTGTGTTGCTTCGTTGGTTTCAAATTCTACCTTACTTAAATCGTAACTAATAGTTGCTTTGGCATTTACTAATACTACTGCCTTTTTTTCGGCTTTAAGCCAGCTTAAATAAATTTCTTTAACGTCTTTGTAGGTAATAATGTCCGAAAAATTACCTTCGGAAACTACCAACTTACTCACATTTTTAAACTGTTCTTTTATAATTCCAGAACTTTTTATTGCAGGCCGGGGAGCGGTTTTCTTCCCTAGGAAATAAGCCATTCCAATAGCCTTAATTAATAAAAGTCCTAAGAATAGCTTTTTCACTTTTTATAATTTTATGATTAAAAAAACATCCCAATACTAACTATCTACTTTAGTTGGGGAGGGTATTTTAACAAAATAGCCGAAACCATTTCTTGAATTCGCGCTTCTTTAGCTTCTGGCCCCTCTACCAAAGCGGCTCTACCTGTACCATTCCAAATAAGTTCTTTTTTTTGGGCATCTATTAAATCTATATATAACACACCATCTACAGTTTGGTATGTTGTATTATATCCATAAAAACCTCCCCATCCAATAGGGTTATACCAGCCCCAACCGTACCCATAACCAAAACCCGTATTTTGGTATACATTAATGCTTTTTTCTGCTTTGGTTTTTATATTTACTAATAGGTCTGGATTTTCCGATTTTGTAAATCCCTTTTCTTGCATAGTTTTATCTATGGCTCTTAGAATTCTTTTTTTATCCAAATCGTTAATTTCTACCTTATCGATCCCTGGTTTATAGAATCCAAATGTTTTGTAGTTATTAAAATTAGCTTGCGTATCGTAGTCTGTTTGTACTTGAACTGTAGCACAGGAAAACAGCATCGTAGTGGCTACAATAAGTCCGATAATTGTCTTTAATTTCATAGCTCTTTTTTTTAATTTATCTTTACTAAGATATTTTTTAAAGATCAATAAATACCTTTTTTGCAATAAAAAGAACAAAAATTATACCACTATTCCGCTCTATTCTTTCCATTTTTGTTAAAATTGTATGGACAGTGCCTACATCCACTTTTGCAACAGTAACCTCTTTTTAAGTGATATTGCTCGGTAAAACACTTATAACCCTCTGGGGTTAAATAATAATCTCCCTCTTCCGGAGTAATTTGCTTGTTATACATGCTACAAAGTTACTATCTTATGCTGGTTTTACCCTTGTACTATGCTAGAATCTACTATAAACACCCCTATTATCGAATCTGTTTTTAAAGAACACGGTGTAAGCTTACATCTTAAAAGGGAAGATTTAATACATCCTTATATTTCTGGTAATAAATTTAGAAAGCTAAAATATAATTTACTGGAAGCCCAAACACAAAAGAAAAAAACATTGCTCACCTTTGGAGGGGCTTACAGTAATCATATCCATGCTACAGCTTTTGCTGGTAAAAAATATGGTTTTAGAACTATTGGAATTATTAGAGGAGAAGAGTTAGGTAATAACCTTGAAAAAACTTTAGAAGGTAATACTACTTTAGCTTTTGCTAGGGCACAGGGTATGGAACTGTATTTTGTTACCCGCAGTAACTATAAACTAAAAGAAACGGCCTCTTATATTTCCCAACTAAAAGATAAATTTGGAGATTTTTATCTACTTCCTGAAGGGGGCACTAATGCCTTGGCTATAAAAGGTTGCGAGGAAGTTTTAAGTACTTCGGACAGCAACTATGACTATATCTGCTGTGCTGTAGGGACTGGCGGCACTTTAAGTGGACTTATAAATAGTAGTTATTTACATCAAAAAGTTCTTGGGTTTCCTGTTTTAAAAGAAGGTTATTTACATCAAGAAATAGAAAAAAACACTTCTAATACCAGATGGGAGCTTAATAGAAAGCATTATTTAGGCGGTTATGCGAAAACAAATCCAGATTTGATCTCTTTTATAAATCGTTTTTCTAAAATCCATCAAATTTTATTGGATCCCATATATACGGGCAAGCTACTTTTTGGTATTTTTAACGAAATTGTAACGGGATATTTTCCGAAAAATTCTCGTATTTTAGCAATTCACACAGGCGGTTTACAGGGGATTACAGGAGTAAACTCCAAGTTGCAAAAACAAGGCCTAGATATTATTAAAACAAATTATGAATCTTAGAATTTTATTCGCCCTACTTATATGCAGTTTAATGTTAGGGTCTTGTAAAAGTAAAAAAGTGGTTACTTATAGAAAAAAACCTAGTTCTACCATTAAAAGAACCACTCGTAAAGCTGTTTCACAACCTAAAATAGCTACTAGCCGCAGGCCTACTTCTTCTACTAAAAAAATAGAAAACCCTACCACTACCAAATCTGCTCCTACCTATGGAACTTATACAGACAAAGTAGGCAATTATATAAGCACTTATGCAGATATTGCCATGGAGCAAATGACACAGTATAAAATACCAGCCAGTATTACTCTTGCCCAAGGTATCTTAGAATCTGGTGCAGGTACAGGAGATTTAACTAGACGTGCTAATAACCATTTTGGGATTAAATGCCACAACTGGAAAGGGGCAAAGGTATACCATGATGACGATAGTAAAGGAGAGTGTTTTAGAAAATATAGTACTCCAGAATTTTCTTTCCAAGACCACTCTTTATTTTTATCGGAAAGGAAACGGTATGTAGATTTATTTAAATTTGGAAAAGATGACTATAAATCTTGGGCTAAAGGCTTACAAAAAGCAGGCTATGCTACCGACCCTAAATACCCTAAAAAACTAATTAGTCTTATAGAGCGCTATAAATTGTAC
>CALGNG010000271.1 GCA_937958735.1 uncultured Aquimarina sp.
AGTAACCCATTATAACGGAAAAAAAGTAGCCGATTTTTCAGCTTACGACAAGTATGGAAACTGGCGGGTACGCATTTCCTATGATAAGCACGGAAAACCAGAAATCTATACCAACAGAGTAATTGAATACTACGAATAAAGTCTGTTTTTTAAAATTTCGGGTAGCTTGTGCCATAACATATATATAATTAGGGAGTCAAGGTCTTTGATTGTAAATAACTCCAAAATGGCATAAAAACATAGGCGATTTTGTAGGAAGAGTTATGTTGTTATAATGTTGATAGAGTATATTTTTTTTATAAAAAACATTCAAGTTGCCTACTTGAGGAATTTTAAAAATTATTTAGCACGAATTAAAGAATAAATTAGATTTAAAAGACGCTATTTATGTGAAAAATACGTGCTACAATTCCTGTTTTACTGTGATTTTTTCCAGTAAACAAAGGGTTGTGAGTAGGTTATGTGTGTATTTACTACTATTTAGTTGTAGAGGACTTAATTTTTTATTACGTTAGATAAACACAAAATCGAGATGTTAAATTGTTTTTTTTGTAGGAATTTGTAATTAAAACGGTGCAGCACTAAATAACCAGTTTAGCAAATTTTAAAAAGAGTAAGTAATTAAAAACTAAAAAAAGAAAACTTTTTTAGGAGGACTCGTTTTGTCTAAATGCTAAAATAAAAATTATGAAAAAATACATTTTAAAAACATTCGGAGTATTAGCAGCATTGGTATTAATTTCTTGTGGTTCGGACGATAGTAGCGATACCAATTCGGGTAATGCAGGTGGAGACTGTCCCAAGCAACCTACAAATCAGGTAGCAAGCGGAATCTTTAAAGGAGAAAGTTTTACCTCGACAGGCGGAACCTATAGCGAACGAACTTTTGGAGAAACAAAACGTTTTTTCTGTAGAATTTATATAACAGAACCAACAAGTGGTAGTTGTAATTTTCCAACATTCGAAAGCTCGGGATCTATACTTTTCGAAATTTCTTCATTAGAACCTCAAACCATACAGGTTTCAGACGAAATATCTGATACCATTATGCCTACATTAAGTTTTAATAGCATGGAAGAAGACACATCGGTTAGCGATTTAGCTTGCGGTGCTATAATTATAGAAGGTGTGGATGTGGCTTCAGATCAGCTTAAAGGAAGTGTAATAGGAGAAACGGCATTAGGAAATAGTATAAATGGAAACTTTGTACTAGAACTTTGTAATATATTTTAGTTAAACTCCTCAGTATAATTTTTTTTTGTTCCGAAATAAAAAATCACTCTAGAGATAGGCTATTTGTAGTAAGTATTATAATTAGCGTAATGTTAGTTAGAGTATGAGGTAGTGTGTAGACAACCAATAATAGTATATAATAAGTAATAAACTAATTAAATTAATGAATTATCTAAAAGCAATAACACTATTTCTAATAACTACTTTAAGCTTTACAGTACAAGGACAAATTGAAGATTCTCCAAGGGATATACTCGAAAAAATACCAGGCTACATCATTACTAACTCAGGGGAAAAACAAGAGGGGTTTATAAAAAGATTTGGAAAAATTAAAAGTCAGAAAAAAGTAAAATTTTATAAAACGTTAAAAGATAAAGATTTTATAAAGTACGGGCCAAAAGATATTAAAGCCTATCAAATAGCTAACGATTATTACGAGGCACATGTATATGGAAGTCTCTCTGGAAAAGGAAAGGTATTTCTTATTCGTTTTAAGCAGGGGAAAATTAATTTGTTCAATTATTACCTTATTACAGATAAAGATATTGCAGAAAGTACAATTGCTAGAAAAGGAAATACAGAGGTCTCTATAGATGTTGATGGTAAAGAATTAAGAGCAGAAGTGTTAGCTGTGAAAGATACAGGAGAAGCGTTGAAATTTGCTTCTCCTAAAATGATATTTGGTTTCAAAAAAATAATGAGTGCCTATGTAAAGGATTTTCCAGAATTGGCAGTCAAAATTAAAAAGAAAGAAAAGGGCTATGGTATGCTTGGAGTATTAAATATTGTAGAAGAATATAATAATTATTTTAAAAACTAAAGTATTAACATTTGTTGCGCAATATGATATTTATGAAATACACAAAATCAATTCAGCTTAGTTTAATAATAGTTCTTGGACTTACTTTAAGTATGAGTGCTCAAAATCCAACTTTTCAATGGTCCGAACATTTTTCAGAGAATAGTGTGGGTATGTTAAATCCTGTTGTATGTTTAGCTTCTTCTAACGGATTTGTAGTACAAAGCGTAGAGCGTAAACCTAGTACTACGTTTGATAAGGATATTTATTTTACAACCTTTAATAGTAATTGTGAATCTATTGGTAAAACTAAATTGGAGTTGCCTAAACTAAAAGGGCGTCAAGCGATCTATTTAAAAACGTTAGAAACCGATAACAGTTTAATCGTATGTTCTTACTTACCTTTAAAAGCAAATAAGAATACGCTATTTGCTCAAGTGTACAACCCAACTTTAGGAACTGTAACGGAGCCTAAAAAACTAGTAAGTTTCCCTGTGGAAAAAACGTCTAACTCTGGGGATTTTCTAATTAATATATCTGCAGATAAACAAACTATAGGAGTAATAACGCATCTTCCTTATGAGAAAAAAGGGAAAGAAAAAATACAATATTACACTTTTGATAGCTCGTTAAATGTATTAGCAAATAAAGAATTGGTGTTAGCGTATAAAAGCGAGAAGGCTTATAAAGAAGTACTATATATAACCAACACAAAAGAAGCTTTGTTGATCAAAAGTATCGATAAAAATAAGTCATCTTATAAAACAGAAATTTTAGGAATTACTACAAGTGGTTTAAGTTATACAAGTAGTATACCTACAGAAAGTTTTTATGTCATTACTCATAAAATAGTTGCTACAACCAAAGGCGTCTTTATGGTAGGTTTTGCAACGGATGTGTGGAAAAAAACAGTTGCTACGGATATTAAAAGTAAAATGGCTTTTATCTACGATATTAAAAATCAAAAGATGTTAGCAAAGCATGCTTGGTCTAAAGAGATGTTGAAGAATTTTTTAGGGAAAGGTTTTACTAATTTAACTATAAAAGATGTGCTTTTGGAAGGGGATAATCTATATTTAGTGGGAGACCGATATAAAGTAGAGGAAACTTTAATTCCAGGTAAATCTTTTGAGTATGATTATAAATATTATAACGGACCAGGGGTGGTGGTGAAATTTGATTTGGAAGGGAATTTAATATATGAATCTTTCTATTCCTATTCACAATGGTTTGCAAATTCGTGGCAAGAAATAGGATCCTTTACACCAGTACTTGTTAACGATACATTACACATTTATAGATCAATAGATATGTCAACCTTGTCTAAAAAATGGATTACCGTTGGGCACCAAGCCTACACGATGAATCAAACTATTTTTACGGACCAAGAGGGTTTGCAAAATGCAATCCCTATTATGGATTCTAAAGTAGGAGGTAAAGAAAGTTCTATTAATTTTTGCCCCAAAACCATAGTAAAAGCCAGCAATAGTACGTTTTACATGAAAGCTTTTGGCACTGGATTTCAGGCTTTTGGGAAAATGACAATAAAATAATTTAAACAGCCCATAAATGGTTTAAGTATATAGAGGTTAAATAAAAGTGACTTTATTATAGGTGAAGGTGCGATAGTAGGAAGTGAAACAATTGGTTCAGGGTTTGTTAAGTATGTATGGGCGCAATTTAATAAGTTTTATGATGTAGCAAATGGTGATGCGGCTCCAGAACTAAAATCGAAATGTTTAGGGTTTCCTAGCACAGCAGATTAACTGGTACTGCAAGGAAATACGCATTTAATAGATCAATATTTTTTTAAGATCGCCATTTTTTAGATACAGACACACTTGAGGAAGATCAAACTAAAGCTTATAAGTCTCTTGTGATACCAAAAGGCTTGCATTTAGGTGAAGCTTCTGGAACTGTAGACATGGATGTTGTTTTAAACGATGGGGGTTATAATAGAATTACAATAACCCATTCAAATTGAATCTAGAATATGCAAAATGAAATGTATAGTTTAATAGTATATCAATTAGATAGTAAATGAAATAGTGTTGAGGTTAATTTAGAAGAAGCCAAGGGTTAATTGTTTTTAGTAAAAATTAGTACAGGGAGGCTATATCCAAAACACAGTAATAAATAAAGGCTGTCTAAATTATTTAGACAGCCTTTATTTATTGTATTATTAATATTTTAGGAATTATTAAGCATTCCTAACTTTCTGTTCCCACTTCCAAGCAGACCTCATAGCATCATCAAGACTTAGGGTAGATTTCCATCCAAGTTCGTTATTAGCTAGATTAGTATCTGCAAAAGCAGCAGTAATATCACCTTCTCTACGAGGGGCAATGTTGTAATTTAATTTTTTTCCAGATACACGCTCAAAAGATTGGATAACCTCCAATACAGAACTACCTGTACCTGTTCCAATATTAAAAACTTCGTAATTATTTTTGTTTTTGTTTTTAATTAAACGATCTAAAGCAATTACATGGGCTTTAGCTAAATCTACTACATGGATATAGTCTCTAACACACGTACCATCGGTAGTGTCGTAATCGTCTCCAAAAACAGAAAGTTTTTCTCGAAGTCCAATAGCAGTTTGTGTAATAAACGGAACTAAGTTTTGAGGAACAC
>CALGNG010000272.1 GCA_937958735.1 uncultured Aquimarina sp.
GATAATTAGTATAATCCCTAATAATGTTAACACAATATTTACAGGAGAAAATGCAATAGTAGTTATTTGTTCCAATGGCTATGGTTTAGTTTATAAATTGATTTATGTTGATAATAAATTAGTACTAAAGTTTGGTCTAAGAAGTTATTTTGTATAAGCCCAATTGTTCTTCGAATTTTTAGGTTGTTGCACAGCTTCTCTTATTATTAACAGTCTTTTTAAAAAAGCATAAAATTATTATTAAGAAAGGTTAATCATATAGTAGTCATATTTATTTAACAAGGATTATATATTTAGTTATGTTTTAAATCTTAAGTATTACATTTTAATCTAATAATGAATTAAAGCTATAAATATAGCTATGGCAAATTCAAAGTATAATTAGGGTAGACCATAGTTAATTTATGAGTCTTGTCTCTAGGGTAAGACTTTAATATTACTATTTACAACAAATGAAACGTATTGCTGTTTTTCCATTGAGTTGATAATTATTAATCTAATTTTTGCCGATTTTCAATATTACAAAAACTAGATTAGTAATTAAAATATAATTATATATTAAAAGTGTGTTTTTAATAAAAGAGTACCAACACTAATTGCGTTAGTTCTATTATAATTTATTTTAAGCTAAAATAATTAGCATAAATATACAATTTATTCCACTTAAAGCAAATTTAATTAGTTTTTTATTGTATTATTCAGGAAATATGAAGTTTTTGTTTACATTTTTTCTTTTTTAGACTTTGTATTGTGTTATTTACAGTAGTAGCTAATTTTTTTAGCATTTTGTGGATTAATACTATTTTTTAGTATTAATAAAATCTATAGATGGTATAGTAATACCCATATTACAAATGGGTAGAGAAGTTTTTTATAAATATGTTTGTTAAATGGTGGTGTTCAATAAGACGTTATTTAGATTATTCTTTTAAATTTGAAGTATAATAAAATTAAAAATGAAGATTGTAAAAATAATAGGAATGGCCTTACTAGTAGCTTTAGTGGTGCTACAGTTTTTTGTTAAAAAAGACAATGTGTCGTCTTACGAGAGTGTTGCCAGTTTTGAAAATAAAATAAATTTGCCAGAAGATGTAAAAGCGATTTTTAGAGAAAGTTGTTACGATTGCCATAGTAGCCATACCAAATACCCTTGGTATGCTTCTATAGGAGCGGTTAATTTAATTTTAGACGACCATATAGAAGAAGGTAGAGAGCATTTAGATTTTTCTAATTGGAATAATTATCCAGAAGCACGTCAATTACATAAACTAGCAGAGGTGTATGAAGAGGTAGAAGAAGGAGAAATGCCTTTAAAAATGTATCGCATTACGCATGGAGGCTTAACAGAAAATCAAAAGAAAGCTATTTTAAAATGGAGCGAGATCTATAAAGAAAATTAGCGGACTTTGTAATATTGATAAAAAAAACCTTATAATAGTTAAATATTATAAGGTTTTTTTCTGGTTTAAAAGAAGAAATTTTAAATAAAGCGTCTGATGTTAGTAATAATTTAAATTTATATATTTTATTTAGAATAAATTAAAATAACCTTGTGTAGAATGAATCTGCATAATATATTTGCACTGTAAATTAAGGTTATTAAAATTAAATCTAAATAAAATGAAATTAACTAATTTCTTAAAACTAAGTATTACCGCAGCAATTTTAGCTTCATGTGGGTCGGATGATAATGATGCAGAAGTGGCTCCAGGATTAGTTCCGGGTTTGGAAGTACCGTCTACTTATGTATTTGTAAATGAAGAGGGAGAGTCTACTGTAGACTTTAGCGGGCAAACGACTCGTTTGAGACAGGGAATAGAAATTTTAAAGGATTTTACGACTTTTGGAACTACTCAAGAGCTTTTAGATGGTAAGTTTGCAGGAGGTGAAGGGTTTATAGATGCCACACTAAACGGTAGTAAAACCATAAAAAGTAAAGTAGCAGAAACTTTTAGTGCGGTAAACCAAGCAGAAGTTAGAGCTGTTTTTGATGGATATATAGAAGATCAAGCAGATATTCTTTTAGAAGAGTTTGCCAATGCAGAAGCAGTATCTGTAGCAACTGTAGGTAATGTAGGGAAGTTAGAAAGAGCTGGAGGAGCAGGTTTTAGATTTGTAAATGCAAATGGATTGGAATTAAACCAAGCATTTAATAAAGGGTTAATAGGAGCTTTAGCTTTAGATCAAATTGTAAATGATTACTTAACCCTAACAGAAGGAGTAGCAGAACAAGCAGCCAATACAGGTGGTCTGTTAGTAGAAGGGAAAACATATACAGATGCAGAACACCACTGGGACGAAGCTTACGGATATTTATATGGTGCTTCGGACGAAGAGGTGTTAGCTAACCCAAATTCTAGACATCTAGAAAGAGCTAATGTAGTAGATGCATTTTTATACAAGTATTTACAGCGCGCAGAAGAAGATGCAGATTTTAAAGGAATTGCAGACGAGGTTTTTCAAGCTTTTAAGACTGGTAGAGCTGCAATTGTAGCCAACGACTATGTGGAATCTAAGCGACAAGCCGATATTATCCGCAGGCAATTATCTGAAGTAATTGGAATTAGAGCGGTATTTTACATAAAAGAAGGAGTTAGAAGAATAGGATTAGGGCAAGCAGAGATTAATAATGGAAATGCTTTCCATGATTTATCAGAAGGTTATGGATTTGTATACTCATTACAATTTACTAACGATCCTACTACAGGAGAGGCTTATTTTTCGCCAGCAGAAGTAAAAGGATTTATAGAAAGATTAGATGCAGAAAATGGTTTTTGGACTTTAGCAGATAATACAGCAGAACTAAATGCTATAGCAGATGAAATTGCAGCAAGGTTTAATTTTACAGTAGAACAGGCTGAGTCTTTAGATGCCGCAAATTAAAATTAAAAGAAAAAATAAGCTTTGTTTAATCTAATTTAAACAAAGCTTATTTTAAATTTGCAAAAAAAATAAATATGAAAAAGTGTTTCGTACTCTTATTAATAGTGATGTCATTTTTTTCTTGTGATGATGATTTGGTGTCAAATGAAGAAAACCGCCTTTTTGATAGTGTAGGTTTTTTAAGTAATGTACTTACTAATCATATTTTACCAGAGTTTAGAACTTTTAGTTCTGATGTTGTAGATTTAATAGAAGCTAAAGATGCTTTTGTTGTAGATAAAACTATAGAAAATTTACTAAACTTTAGAAATCAATATTTGGTGGCTTATACCAGTTATCAATCTGTAGCTAAGTATGGCTTAGGTAGGTCTGCAACTATTAATTTTAATCAAAATTTAAATACATTTCCTTTTAACTTAGTGGAGCTAGAAGCTTTTGTTTTAAGTGATCAAAGTAAAGAGCTAACAAGTGTAAATACTCAAAATAGACAAGGTTTTCCTGCTGCGGATTTTTTACTAAATGGTTTAGCGGATACCGATGAAGGTATTTTAGCTTTTTATACAGGCGAAAACGGAACAGACTATACACAATACTTATCTACAGTAGTAGATCGTATAGATAGTTTAAGCGAACAAGCTTCGAACGATTGGGAGGGTACCTTTGGAAATGAATTTAGTAGCGATAGTGAATTTTTTAATTTATATGTAAATACTTATATCCAGTATTTTGAAAGCACTTTAAGAACAATGAAAATTGGTTTTCCTGCAGGAGTAAATACAGGAACTATTTCTCCAATAAGCATAGAGTCTTTGTATAAGCCAGAAGAATCTAGAGGTTTATATTTAGAGGCTTTAGCTAGTTCTAGGTTGTTGTATACAGGTATTAATGAGGAACAATCTAGCTTATCAAAAATATTAATAAACTTAGGTGAAGAAGGTTTGGATGCTAGAATAAAAATAGCTTTTTTGGAAGCTCAAAGCCAGTCCAATAGATTAAATGAAAATTTACGATTACAAGTAGAAACAGATAATAATGAGATGCTTCTTACACGAGATGCTTTACAAGAAGTAGTGCGTTTATTAAAAGTTGATTTGACATCAAAGCTGAATGTTAGTATTACCTTTCAAGATAACGATGGAGATTAATAATTATGGTTATAACCTATTTAAATAAAACGACTAAGACAGCTCCATTAGCTGTCTTTCGTGTTTTTTTTGGATTATTAATGTTAATTAGTACTATCCGTTTTTGGGTGTATGGGTGGATAGATTCTGTATACGTACAGCCTAAATTCTTTTTTAGCTATTATGGTTTTGAATTTGTAAAACCATTAGGTAATTGGACCTATGTACTGTTTGCTATTTGTGCCATTACATCGGTACTTATATGTATAGGATACCGTTATAGATTAGCTATAATACTGTTTTTTCTAAGTTTTACTTATATAGAATTAATAGATAAGACTACTTATTTGAATCATTATTACTTTATAAGTATTCTTAGTTTCTTATTAATTTTTCTTCCATTAAACACTTATTTTTCTATAGACGCTTATATTAAACCAAAGTTAAAAGCCCATTTTACACCGCAATGGACAGTAGATGCCATTAAGTTATTATTAGCCATAGTATATATCTACGCAGGTTTGGCAAAAATAAATTCGGATTGGTTATTAGAAGCGCAACCTATAAAAATCTGGTTACGTACCCGTACCGATTTTCCAGTGCTGGGTAGTCTTTTCCAATACCAGTGGGTGCATTACTTTTTTAGTTGGTTTGGGATGTTGTACGATTTATTAATTGTATTTTTTTTGCTATACAAGCCTACACGTAAAATGGCTTATTTTTTTGTTATTACATTTCATTTATTAACTCATGCTTTATTTCCTATAGGGATGTTTCCTTATGTTATGATAGTTAGTGGATTAATATTTTTTGATTCGGACTTACATGAAAAAATAATAATAAGAATAAAGAAAATAGTAAGAATAAGACCTTTTTTAGAGTCCAATATTATTGCACCTAAGACCTATAAGTATTCTAAAATTTATCATAAAATAATAGCAGGGATACTCGTTACTTTTTTTGGGATTCAATTACTTTTGCCGTGGCGTTATTTATGTTATCCAGAGGAGTTGTTTTGGACCGAAGAAGGCTATCGATTTTCGTGGCGAGTAATGTTGGTAGAGAAGGTAGGACTAAGTGTTTTTACTATTGTAGACTCCGACACAGGAAAACAATTTGAAATTAGGAATAATGATTTTTTAACTTCTTTTCAAATTAAGCAAATGAGTACTCAGCCCGATTTTATAGTGCAGTATGCACATATGCTTAGGAACCATTATATACAAGAAGGGATTGCCAATCCAAAGGTGTATGTACAAAGTTATGTAACACTTAATGGTCGATTAAATAAACAATTTATCGATCCAACAATTAATCTTGCAAATGAAAAAGATTTGTTTGCACACAAAAAATGGATATTACCTTTTTATGAAACAATCAAAGGTTTATAAACTATTAGTAGTTTTTTGTTTACTAGCTCAAAGCTTATTTAGCCAGATAGAAGTATCGGGTACCGTAGTCGATAAAAATACACAACAACCAATAGAAGGTGTAGAGGTGTATAGTAAAGCCCTTACCAAGACGGTCTATACAAATTCGCAAGGACGTTATCAAATAATTTTAGATGGCCCCAGTCAAGAATTAGTTTTTATTAATTTTGGATACCAAATTTTAGAAATAGAAATTACTCCTTCAGAAAAAAAAAGAGCTGGATGTTTCCTTAGAAGTTTTATCCCAAAAATTAAACGAAGTGGTAATTACCCAACAACGAAACGAAGTTTTTGGAATTAAAAAGCTTAAAGATGTAGAAGGCACATCGATATATGCAGGAAAGAAAACGGAAGTAGTTTTGATAGATCAAGTGGTAAGTAATAAAGCCTCTGGGAATCCTAGACAAGCTTATGCACAAGTAGCAGGGTTAAATATTTACGAAACAGAAGATGCAGGTTTACAATTAAATATAGGAGGTAGAGGTTTAGACCCTAATAGAACAGCTAATTTTAATACAAGACAAAATGGTTACGACATTAGTGCCGATGTACTTGGTTATCCAGAAAGTTATTACGCGCCTCCAGCCGAGGGTTTGTCTGAAATACAAGTAATTCGTGGTGCCGCTTCATTACAGT
>CALGNG010000273.1 GCA_937958735.1 uncultured Aquimarina sp.
TATTATATTTGACGAAATTATAGCAACTAATGGCAAAAAATAACACCTCAGAAAATAATACGAAACCAGACTTTGTTTTCGGTAAAAAAAACTACCTATTTATGGGTATAGGTCTAGCATGTATTGTTTTAGGTTTTTTGCTTATGATTGGAGGGGGTAGCGACAATCCTAATGTTTTTAACCCTGCGATATATAATTTTAGGCGTATTAGAGTAGCTCCTACATTAGTGCTTATAGGTTTTGGGATAGAAGTATATGCAATCTTAAGAAAGCCTAACTAATGGAGGTTGTCGATGCAATTGTACTTGGAGTTATTCAGGGGCTTACAGAATTTCTTCCCGTTTCCTCTAGTGGTCATTTAGAATTAGGGAAAGCCATTTTAGGTGATACTTCTAAAGGAAAAGAATCCTTATTATTTACAGTCGTACTTCATTTTGCTACTGCTTTAAGCACGGTAATTGTTTTTAGAAAAGATATAGTAGCCATTTTTAAAGGAGTATTAAAATTTCGGTGGAATGAAGAAACACAATTTTTAGCTAAAATTATGCTATCTACTATTCCTGCGGCGTTTATAGGGCTTTTTTTCGAAAAAGAGTTAGAGCAATTATTTGGAGGTAAAGTATTATTTGTAGGGGTTATGCTATTAGTAACTGCTGTATTATTGTGGCTTGCGGATAAATCTAAAAACACAGATAAACCTGTAAATTTTAAAGACAGTATAATTATAGGAGTTGCTCAAGCAATAGCTATACTACCAGGAATTTCTAGAAGTGGGTCTACCATTGCTACATCGGTATTGCTAGGTAACGATAAGTCCAAAGCAGCTCGTTTCTCGTTTTTAATGGTGTTGCCTCTAATTTTTGGTAAGATAGCTAAAGATGTTTTGGATGGAAATATTACGGCTAATATGGGGAATAGCTCCTCGCTAATTATAGGATTTGTGGCGGCTCTAATAAGTGGGTATTTTGCCTGTAAATGGATGATTAGTTTAGTAAGAAAAAGTAAATTAAGGTACTTTGCTATTTATTGTTTAGTAGTAGGTATAATAGCTATAGGAGTTGGGTTATGGAGATAATTGCATTAACAGGAGAAGAGTATTTAGCAGGGCAGACTTTGTTAATAGATAAGCCGTTAAACTGGTCCTCGTTTCAGGTAGTTAACAAATTAAGATGGCTAATACGGCAAGAGCATAAGATAAAAAAAATAAAAGTAGGTCATGCAGGGACTTTAGATCCTTTAGCAACGGGTTTATTGTTAATCTGTACAGGGAAGTCCACTAAAACAATTAGCGACCTACAAGGGCAGGTAAAAGAGTATACTGGGACAATTACTTTAGGAGGAACCACCCCATCCTACGATTTGGAAACAGAAATTAACGAAACTTTTGACACCTCTCACATTACCGCAGATTTAATACAAGCAGTAACAAAACAGTTTGTAGGTGTTATAGAACAATATCCACCAGTATTTTCGGCATTAAAAAAAGACGGGAAACGACTTTATGAATATGCAAGGGCAGGAGAGGAAGTAGAAATAAAACCGCGAAAAATAGAAATCGTAGAATTTGAGATAACCAATATACAACAGCATAACATAGACTTTAGGGTAGTTTGTAGTAAGGGGACTTATATACGCTCTTTGGCCCACGATTTTGGGAAAGCACTTAACTCTGGAGCACATCTCTCTAAGCTTAGGCGGACCAAGATTGGAAATTATAACGTGGATAATGCAACCACAATAGAAAACTTTGAGGAAAATCTTAAGAATGTGTAGTATTATTAGGGGTTAAGCCTTAAATAAACGGGTAGTCTAAGGGTATTTCTCGACTACTTTTTTATCTTTGCCATCTAACATACAATTACAATGCGACAAAAAGTTACGCTTAAGATGTTATCCTTAGAATTAGGTTTGTCTATTTCTACCGTTTCAAAATCTTTAAAGAATGATCCAGAAATTAGTCAAGCAACAATAGAAAGGGTTCGTAAGTTAGCAAAAGAACGCAATTACAAACCTAATGCGTTAGCTGTAAGTCTAAAGAGTAATAAGACGCGCAGCATTGGAGTAATTATTCCAGATATTTTAAATAACTTTTTTGCTAAAGTATTATTGGGTATCGAGATTGAAGCTTCTAAAAATAATTATAAAATAATAACCTCTATATCTAACGAATCCTTTGAGAAAGAAAAGGAGTACTTGGATATGCTTTCCTATAATGGTGTAGATGGTTTTATTTTAGCTGTATCACAAGAAGCACAAACAAAAGGAGAGTTTGATCATTTTAACGAAGTATTAAAAGATGATATCCCTATAGTAATGTTTGACCGTGTTGCAGACGATGTGTATTGCGATAAAGTAATTGTCGACGACAAAAAAGGAGCTGGAGATGCTGTAGATAAGCTAATTAATTCTGGCTGCAAACGTATAGGAGTAGTTTCTACTATTCAAAAACTAAGCGTAGGTAAAGAGCGGTACGAAGGAGTAGAAAGGCGTATAAAAAGCTACGAGAAAGAAACAAAAATCCTAAAGCTTAAAAAAACAAAAGACTACGAAGAGCAAATTGCAGATTTTGTAAAGGATAACAACTACGATGGTATTATTGGCTTGGATGAAACCGCAGCAGTAAGTGCGGTAAATGCAGCTAATATTTTAGGGCTAAAAGTGCCAGAAAAGCTTTCGGTAATAGGCTTTACAAACGGAATTCTTTCTAGACACTCTTATCCTAAACTAACTACGGTTAGCCAACATGGGAGACGTATGGGAAGTCTTGCTGCAAAAATTTTGATAGATAAACTAGAATTAAGAGCAGAAAGGTATTTGCCAGAAACTAAAGTAATCAAGACCAGTATTATAGAAAGAGGAACCACAAGTAACTAAAACTTAAGCTTATTAAATCGATAAAAAACATATTTCCTATAATTAAAATTGTAGAGGAATATTCTGTTCGATTGTTAAAAAACGATGCCCTAGCAGGAATCACTGTTGGAGTAATACTAATCCCACAAGCAATAGCCTATGCCTATTTAGCAGGTTTACCTCCAATCTATGGGTTGTATTCTTCTTTAATACCATTATTGGTATACGCACTATTAGGTACCTCTAGGCATTTAAGTATTGGGCCGGTAGCCATTACATCTATTTTAATAAGCACAGGAATTAGCCAATTTGCAGAACCGTTTACAGGCTATTTTGTAGAATTAGTGTTACTGTTGGGATTACTAATAGGGATAATCCAAGTAATACTAGGCTTGTTAAAGATTGGTTTTTTGGTCAATACCATATC
>CALGNG010000274.1 GCA_937958735.1 uncultured Aquimarina sp.
TGTAATCTCCTGAAGTTATATTAGAGTTATTAACTATATTGTTAGATATACCAAAAGATCCAATCATATTAGATAAAGGAATTACTGCATTGAATTTTAAAGATGCTGCTCCTTCACTTGCGCGATCGGTACTTCGTGATATAAATAAAGAGCTATCAGGTGCTGGGTTTCTAGCGTTATCTAGCATATTACCTCCGCCTACAAATATATTATAACCTTGAGCACCACCAGTTCTAACTCCAGTGGCAGTTGTTTCAAAACTTGGATTAGATGCAGTTGATAAAAGGTTTTCCAGAGGTACTTCAACCGCTATATCTGTAAATTGAGCTAAAATTTTCTCGTCTAAAGATTCTATAGTGTTACCAGTATAAGATATGGTTACAGTATCTGAAACGAAAATTGGTTCGCTCATCGTTAAAAGAATAGAAAAAGGATTTGCAGGATTTACTTGTGCTATACTTGTAGTAAAAGTTTGGTTAAAACCACTAGGATTTGTTACTGTAGCGGTAAAATTAGATTCTAAGCCAGTAAAAGCGCTTGCTTCTGCATTTAGATTTAAAGTTATTAAGGGTGTACCTTTCTCTGGATCATTATCATCGGTAACTATTGCACTAGTCAAAAGAAAAGGTTCGTTAGTTGGGATAACTTTTATAATTACAGGTAAAGTAAAAGTAGCATCTTGTTCTGGTACAAATGGGCCTTCTTGGTCGCGAATACTAGTTAATTGTACACTGTATTCTCCAGACCTAAGGTAGGTTACTTCTACATTGTCACCTTCTAAGCTTTCGGAAGGGGTACCACCCTCGAAATCCCAAGAGCTAGTATTGTCTCCATCAACGCTATCTTCTCCTTCTGGAGAGCTAGGATTTAGTGGGTTTCCTACAGTGGTTAGGTCGTTAAAAGTAAGAGTTGTACCGCTAATAATTTCTATAACTTGTGGAGCAGTAGAGCTGCCTCTTGTAAAAGAGCCAAGACTTGTTGTTCCGTTTAAAATTTCTGCTGCGGGTACTGTATTAGAAATCACATTGTAATTAAAAACAAGTTCTAGTACATTTTCTCCATCGATAAGCTCCGAGGCTATTTGTACAGCGGGCATATCGTTGTTTATTTGAAAAGATGTAAAACTTACAGGCTCCTTAAATATAGCTCTATACGTTATTGTTTGCGGTCCTGGATTATTAAATTTAACATTAATATTCTGGTTGCTGCTTACTGTGCCGGCATCTGTTAAAATAAAAGGGGTTAAATTATCTAAATCGTCCTCTCCAAAGGTGTTAGATAAAAAGTTATTACCAGGGCCAATATCCCAAGTCCTACTTATTACGCCTTGCGATAGGTCGCCAAGTGGCACAAATCTATCTATAGATACGGGTTGAGATCTAGGGACTTCTAGTCCGTCTAAATTACTAATTCCGGTATTGGAATTGCTAAAACCAGGAGAAATAAATTCTGCCTGACTAAAATCGGTGTTAACTCTAGTTTCATCATCACTACAGCTTATAATTAAGCTTAATAGCAATATTAATTTTACTATATGTTTCATATTTTTATAATGAATTATTATTGTTTTGCTCTTCTAAAGGAATTGGGTAAAAAGCTGCTGCAGGGCTAAATGTAACTCCTGAGAACTCTTTAAGCGGAGTAGACTTATCGTTTGGGGTAGCAGTTACGGTTTCTCCATCAACAGATATTTCTACATCTGCTAAAAATAGATCTACAGTAGGTACATCGACACTACCTCTACTTAAATTGTTTTTAGCTCCAACAATACTTGCTTCTCCTCCAATAATTCTACTTCTATTAGAAGCGGTTCTATTTCCTCTTGTTAAGGCTGTGTTTGATTGTCCAAATGCAGTAAATATATAATTTTGTTCTGATAGGTCTTTAAACCTAGTAGCTAATAAGCCCCATCTTCTTAAGTCTATAAAGCGTGTGGCATGGCCTTCTGCAGAAAGTTCTAAAGGTTTTTCAAAGGATCTTAATAAATTCATCACTTCGTCATTACTGTAATTGATCTCGTCATAAGAGCTAGCATCTAAAACTCCGATTCCAGGTATGTTTGCAACAGGTCCCCTTTTAAGAAGTCCCCAACGGTTTCTTATTACATTAATTTGTCCTAAGGCATCTTGGGTTCTTCCCATTTCTAGGTAACATTCTGCTAGCATTAGGTGTACTTCTGCTAACCTCATAATAGTAACATTTTTTGCAGATTGGTCGTTGGAATTAGATCCTAATTGATCTTCGCTTCTAGCAAAATCAAAGTTTGCGTATTTTTTAAATATAGCTCCATTAATACCAGGACCACTATTGTTAGGATTCCTTGCTGCTTGATTAATTGTAGCTTGTAAAAAATTAGGTGAAAGATAAAATTCTGTATTTAAATCTTCAATAAAAGAAAGCATGGTAGTCCCACGTAAGCTAATTGATCTTTGAGCAGGATTACCCTCTCCATTTGTTATGTCGTTTATAGTTCTGTCATTAAAATCTATTTCTTCATTTCGGTAGGCATTAATTAACCAGGCGGCAGGTAAAAAATCGGGTTGTCCTGCAAATTCGGATAGAGAAGATACTCTACCTAATCTATTAGTAAGCCTTTCCGTGTTAAAACTACTTAATTCGTTATTAAATTCGTCTGTATAAGCAATTTCGAATATAGATTCAGCATTAAATTCTCCATCTGTAGTAAAAAGTAAATTTTCCTCTGTAACTAATCTATAGCCATGTTCGCTACTTGGATCTATAAGTTCTTCAAAAATTACAGCAGCTTCGCTCCATCTTTCTTGATATAAAAAACTTTGTCCTAAAAAAGCTCCAGCAGCTCCTCTTGAAGCCCTTCCTTTTTCTGTTATAGTGCTTTCGAACGGTAAATTGTCAAAAGCAAATTGTAGATCCTGCTCGTAGAAGCTAGTTACGGTAGCGGCATCGGATAAAGGTCTATTGGATAGTTTTAAATTATTTACAAATTGATCTCCTAATATTACATTTCCATTATTGTAAGTCCATCTTAGGAAGAAGTGGTAAAGACCTCTAAAAAAACGAGCTTGTGCTTGTTGTTGTACAAATTGATCTCTTTCTTCTTCAGTACGAATACTACCTTCGATCTGTTCTAATCCAAATAATACTTGATTGGCTAGATTAATACCTCTATATAGGGCAGTCCATTTTCTAGTAGTTTCTAGGGTACTCGAGTTGTATGCTAAATTATTAAAAACAGAAGTTCTTACAATACGATTACCTACTCGTTGTGGGGTTATGGCTACATCAGATCTTAAGGCTTCTTCTGGAATCATTAAGACAAACTGATTAAACAAAGAGTTATAGGTAGCATTTAAAACGCCATCAGTTTCGGCTAGACTATTAAACTGTACTGTTGGAGAGTTTAAGTTGTCTTCGTCTAAAAAATCGTCACAAGA
>CALGNG010000275.1 GCA_937958735.1 uncultured Aquimarina sp.
CCTTGGCGAGAAGAAATTTTAGAAGGCATGTTAGGTGCAGATCTATTAGGCTTTCATACCTACGAGTACGAGAGGCATTTCCTAAGTTCGGTACAACGTATTTTGGGACACAGTTTAGAGTTTAACTCTATAGTTTTAGAAGACCGTACCGTTAAAGCAGACTCTTTTCCTATGGGAATAGATTACGAAAAATTTGCCAATGCAGCTAAAGAAAATAATAAACTTAGAGGAACCGATAAAAGTGATATACAAATAGGCATAGACCAACACCTAAGTAGAGACGGAAACACATCATTAGTACTTAGTATAGATCGTTTAGATTATACAAAAGGAATCCCCAGTAGACTTTTGGCGTTTGAATATTTTCTTAATAAATACCCACAATTTAAGGGCAAAGTACGTTTGGTAATGCTAGCTGTACCATCCAGATCTAATGTGCCACAATATCAATTATTAAAAAACGAGGTAGACCAGTTAGTAGGTAGGATTAATGGAAAATACTCCGATGTAGGTTGGACACCTATATGGTATTTTTATAGATCTTTCCCTTTCGATAATCTAATAGACTTGTACACCTCTTGCGATATAGCTTTGTTAACGCCGTTAAGGGATGGGATGAATTTAGTAGCCAAAGAATATATTGCTTGTAGAGAAGACCAGACTGGGGTTTTAATTTTAAGTGAAATGACGGGGGCTTCACAAGAAATGAGTGAAACCCTTTTAATAAACCCTAATAACTACGAGCAAGTAGCCGATACCTTAAAATGTGCATTAGAAATGCCTAAAGAAGAACAAATAGAGAAAAATAAAGCCCTCCAAAAACGATTGAAAAGATATAATGTAGAGCGTTGGGCTAGCGATTTTATGGAAACTTTAAAAGAGGTTACTATAAATAAGAAAAAACAACAAATTAAAAGATTAAATACCAATAGGAGGAAAGAGTTAATGGACAATTTTAAAAAGGCAGAAAAAAGAATTTTGTTTTTCGATTATGACGGTACTTTAGCTCCTTTTGAGAAATTACCAGAAAATGCCTTTCCTAAACCAGAGTTGTTTGTGGTATTAGATAAAATACATAACGACCCTAAAACAGACCTAGTACTTATTACAGGAAGGGATAAGTATACCTTTAATAAATGGTTTGGACATAAAGATTATAAACTAATAACAGAACATGGAGCTTGGTTTAAAGATGGAAAGAAAGATTGGGTAATGCTAGAGGCGTTAACCAATAATTGGTTCGAGGTTATAGCTCCCATATTAGAAAGCTTTACCGATCGTACACCAGGTTCGTTAATAGAAGAAAAAGCCTTTTCGTTAGCATGGCATTATCGCAATTGCGATCCAGAATTGGGACAAAGAAGAGCTAACGAGTTACAGTCTACCATACAACACCTTATAGCAAATCATAATTTAGAAATTCTGGAAGGCGATAAAGTATTGGAAATAAAAGTAAGTGGTGTAAACAAAGGACGCTCTGCTAACAAAATGCTACTAGAAAAAGACTACGATTTTATCTTTTCTATGGGAGACGATTGGACAGACGAATTTATGTTTAAAGAACTTCCAGAAAGCACCTATACAGTAAAAGTAGGTCTAAAGAAAACAATCGCTAAATTTTATGTAGACGGTACCAAGCAGGTAATGGAACTAGTAAAAGAATTTTCGGAGTATTAAAGTTGTAGGGAAGTTTTTAGATTTTCCTTAATTATTAAGTATTGGATAATTAGTTTTCAACTTTTGATAATTAAGGAAACCTTATTGTGAATTTAATTTTTATAAAAACAATTATTTATATGATTTATCTTTACATGGAGGTTGAGGTTTATGTTAGTTGAATCTAATCTATTAATTTTTCAAGTTTATAGGATTAAGTGAATAATTCAGGTAACTTGTACAGAAGAACTTAACATTTTAAACTCCTTTTATTAATTGTTGCTTATAAATGTGTACAATAAGATAGGAGGGTTAAGCGAACTCTAAAGATTGATGTTTACCGTTAAAAATATAAAAAAAATGTTTTTATATTTGATTCGTTATTAATTTAAAACGTACAGCTTATGTTTTATAGGATAAGTATTTAATAGCCAAGTTTAAAAAAGCATTAATGACAGAAAGTTTATTATTTGATATTTTAGAAAAGTCAAAAGAAAATAAAGAAATAATCGGGATTTGGAAGTATAACGACGATGATGGATTTTGGGCTGGATATGTCAAAGATTACAACGAAGAATTAGTAACGATACAGCATTTTACTAAATACGGAAAATCGGACGGTATTATAATAGAACGTATAGAAAACATTAAAAGTGTAGATTTTGATGATGATTATGCCAAGGCTATGCAATGTCTTATAGATTACTCTACCGAGTTAGATAAAGATGTGTTGTTTGAGGTGGATTTGAATGATAATGAAGATTGGCAGATGGGTATTTTAAACCAATTAGTAGGCAGCCAACATGTAATTAGATTAGAAATAAATGGTTCTGATTATTTTGCAGGTTTTATTACCCAGATATCAGAGTTAGATTTTGTATTGCATTGTATAGGCAAAATGGGAGAAGACGAAGGTACGGTAATTTATAGGTTGGAAGATGTAACCTCTGTGCGTGTAAACGATATAGAAAACCGAAAAAGAGAGATGTTGTTTAAGTGGAGAAAATCTAGTTTCTAGTTACAGCTAAAATAGAATATTCTAAAAAACAGGCTTGGTTTATGACCAAGCCTGTTTTTTAATTTTAAGATTTAAAAAGTAAAACAAAGTAGATAAACCCTTTCCCTTTTAGTCTAAATAAATTAATAATAGTTAGTATGAAATAATTAAAGGGTATTTACTACTAAGCAAAGAAATTTAAGTGATTTAATATAAAATAAAGAGCAAGTACTTATATAGGTGTTAGTGTTTTTAGATTGAAAATTAATATGAAAAGAAAGACAATAAAATTAAATAATTCGCAAGGAGTAATACTATCTGGAAAAATAGAATTACCAGCCAATCAATACCCTAAAGCTTATGCTTTATTTGCCCATTGTTTTACCTGTAATAAAAATTTAACAGCCATAAAAAATATTTCTAGAGCTCTAACCCAGAATGGATTTGGAGTAGTTCGTTTTGATTTTACTGGATTAGGACAAAGTGGAGGAGATTTTTCGGAGACCAATTTTTCTTCTAATATTCAAGATTTAGTAGACGTATCTAACTATATGGCAAAAGAGTTGGAAGCTCCAAAACTATTAATAGGACACTCTTTAGGTGGAGCAGCAGCCATTATAGCTAGTAAAAAGATAAACTCTATAGAAGCCGTTGCTACAATAGGTGCACCATCGTCTCCAAAACATGTAACGCATCTTTTTAAAAGTGGAATAGATGAAATTGAGGCAACAGGTAAAGCAATTGTAGAAATAGGAGGAAGACCCTTTCCTATAGCAAAACAATTTATAGACGACATTTCCAATGTAAGCATGGGTGAAGTGGTTAAAACACTTAAAAAACCCATATTAATACTACATTCCCCTCAAGATACGACAGTAGGTATAAACAATGCGGCAGAGATTTATGCAGA
>CALGNG010000276.1 GCA_937958735.1 uncultured Aquimarina sp.
GCCTTGGTTCTAGTATGCTGCAAGTAACCAATCCAAAATATATTAGCCATTAGGATGGAAGTACTTACAAAGCTAAGGTACCACATCTCTGTAGTAGAGAGGTAATCGCGATTATAAAAAACGGCTAATAACAAAACAAAAACCAAACTAATAGTAAGAGATAAGTTAATGTATTTGCGTTTGTATAACGCATCGCTTTGGGTAAGGTCTTCTCTAAAAAACTGAACTCCAATTTTCCAATGTGTAGCGGGGACGTTGTCATAAAAAAACAAAGTCTTTTTTTTTCTTTCGGGGTCCATATAAGACACGTGCCCTTTGCGGTTAGATAACATTTCGGTATAGGCATGTTTAACGGTAGTAGAAGATTCCTTGTCTATAAAATCGTGCACATTTTTAGTCCCAATATATTCATTAATTGGATGGGCTAATAAAGTACCCTTCGCAGAGCAAACAAAACCAAAGCCTATTTTTCCAAGGCTTAAAGAATGGATCATATCTGTAAAACTGCGTAACGATATTGTGTAGGTTACCACGCCCTTAAGCATCCCTTTTTTAGTGCCAGTACTATAGTAAAAAGGCATGCTGTAGTCGGAAACCAGTGTTTGTGCAACCTGCGCATAATAAGGCTCTACCCAATGCGCCCCTCTAGTATATACTCCTGTATACCATTGGGCTGTTTTTAGGGCTTTATCTGTATAATTATATGCCGTATTAATCTCTGTGATTTTTTGTTGCTTTTTATCGTAATATGGGGCATATAAAGCAGTGGAATTGCTCCAAGCATAAGGTTCGAAAGCTACGGTAATCCCCAATATTTGTGGAAGCTTCATAGATTTAGAAGTAATTAATTCCTCTAGATTTTCTTTAGAATAAGAAACCTTGCCATTTAAAAGATCAGCAAACTGGACGGCTTCATTAATTACCTCTGTAAGTTTTTTATTTATTTTTTGTTGAAGTGCAGCAGTACTCTGTTTGCCTTTGGTGTAGGTTAAGGTGTTCTGTTTTTTAGAAAATTGAATAAAATCAAAAACAAGGTAAGCGAAAAAAGTAATCGATATTAAAGTTAAGAAATACAGTATATTACGAACCATAAGAAAGCTGCTTAATCAAGCTAAATATAAGAAATTTCTTCTGGTATAGATTTAAAATACTAGCAGCGTGTTTTGTTTAACCCTCTGTCATATAATATAATACTACCAGCCACAGCGACATTAAGACTTAAGGTGGAGTTAAATTTTACTAAAAAGTGAGATTTTTCTATAGCTTTTTTAGACAGACCATGATCTTCTGCCCCTAACAAATACACACAACGCCTAGGGTGATTAAAAGTTTCTAACTCCAAAGCATCCTTGGTAAGCTCTACCCCAACAAGTCTAGTGCCTTTAGGTAAATGGCTTAAGAAATCCTCGAAAGTAGCGTAATGGTAATAGGGCATCGATTTTACCGCATCGTGCGTATCACAGGCCTGTTTAGCGTATCGGTTTCCAATGGTAAAAATAAAACTGGCACCCATATTTTGAGCAGAGCGCCATAAAACCCCTAAGTTTTCTGGAGTTTTTCCGTTTTGTATACCAATACCAAAAAATTCGTTTTCAAAATTATTTGTACTCATTATAATCAATTCAAATTTATAAATATTAAGTAGATAGTTTTAAAGATAGTAATATGTTGTCTGTTTTAGAATTATTGAACTTGTTCAATAGTTTTATCTAAAAACTTCAAATATATTTGTAATATAATTTTTGTTTAGGAGTTATCAAAGACGTCTTATCAAAGATTTTTTAAACACAAAATTGAATAAAACCCCCCATTTATTTATGAATTTCAAATATTTTAAAATTAGTTTACTAATAGCCAGTACATTTTTGTACAGCTGTTCAGAGTTTTCGGAAGAGGCCGAAGAAAATGCCATTTTGCTTCAAGAACAATTAGAGCAAGAAGAATTAGAAGGAGGTGCTTCTAGAGCAATAACCTTTAATAGAGATGTAGCACCAATAATAAGTAGCAATTGTGTAGAATGCCATAGCGGTGCAGGAGCACAAGGAGGAGTACGCCTAGAAAATTTTGAGCAAGTAAGTGCTTCGATAGTTAGGGTAAATGCAAGAATGAACGACCGGAACAACCCAATGCCTCCAGGGTCTTTAATAGGTATTGTTATGAGGCAGACTGTTATGGATTGGATCGACGGTGGCTTGTTAGAAGGAGACTCAGAAGATGTGGAAGAGACTCCAATAGTAGTAGAAGAAGTGATTCCGCCAGTAGTAGTGGATCCAACACCTACTCCAGTAGAACCACCAGTAACCACACCAGAGGCAGAGCCAACCTTGGTTACTTTTTCTAATACAATAAGCGCTATAATAGTTGATAGTTGTGTAGAATGCCATAGAGGAGCAGGAGCACGCGCAGGTGTTAGGTTAGAAAATTTTGAACAAGTACGTGCCATTACAGAAGCAGGTAGAACAGTAGCAAGAATTAATAACGAATCGGCACCAATGCCGCCAGCAGGACTTTTACCATTAGAAACAAGAGAGTTGTTCGATGCATGGGTAAGTAATGGTTTAGCAGAAAATTAAGAAAAAGATGAAAAAATTAATATCAATAATGTTGTTATTCGTAGCAACACAGGTAAGTGCGCAAAAATATTTTACAAAAACAGGAGTTACAGACTTTAAAGCATCTGTAGCAGCCTTCGAACCAGTAGAGGCAACAAGTAAAAGTACTACGGTAATTTTAAATACAGAGACTGGACAAATGGCTTCTTTGTTATTTGTAAAATCGTTTAGATTTAAAGTGGCTTTAATGGAAGAGCATTTTAACGAAAACTACATGGAATCGGATAAATTTCCTAAAGCAACATTTTCGGGAACATTAAAAGATTTTGACCTTAGTAATGTTTCGGAAACTGTAAAAGAATTCCCTTTAGTAGGAAAAATAACTGTGCGCGGAGTAGAAAAAGAAGTAACCACAGTATTAAATGTAAAAAAAGTAGCCGATAAACTAATTTGTGAGGGATCATTTAACTTAAATCCAAGCGATTTTAATATAAAAATACCAAGCATAGTACGTAAAAAGATTTCCGAACAAATACAAGTAATTCTAAATTATGAGTTGGTTAAAAAATAATAAAAAGAAAGCAGTACTAATAGTATTAGTTGTTTTTGCTTTAGGAGCATATTTAGGCGTAAAGCAAATGTATAAGCCGCACAAAACAGTAGCACAGCGCGAGGTAGCTTATACAGGAGGTACGGCACAATTACTAGAAAAAGTAAAAGCCAGTCCAGAAAATTGGCAAGACGTTGTAGTAAATATTACAGGTAAGCTAACCAGTATAGATGGGCAAACTATTACTCTAGATAATGGGATATTTTGCCAGTTAGAAAAACCAATAAAAAATATTTCTACAGGAAATGCCATAACAGTTAAAGGGCGTATTATTGGTTACGACGATTTGTTAGAAGAGCTTAAGATGGACCAAGTAGTAATAGGAAATAATTAAGAAATAAAATGAAATTAAATATACAATTAGCAGTGGTTCTTTTAGCAGGAATTTTTTCTGCAACAGCACAGGACGACTTATTAAATGAAATAGAAAGTACCAGTTCCGAAGGTGCTTATGAGCAGCCAGCTTTTAAAGCTATGAAGATTGGTAACCTGCAATCTACAAAAGTAGCCTCTAAAGGAGATTTGTTTTTATACGTTTCTCACCGTTTTGGAACTTTACAAAACGGAGTAGATACGTTTTTTGGGTTGGACGATGCCAACACTAAAATCCAGTTTGTATACGGACTTTTCGAAAATTTACAGATTAGTGCCAGTCGCGAGTCTTTAGGGAAAACATATGCATCCTCTATAAAATATAAATTTAGAGGACAGTCTAACGAGTTTCCTGTTAATTTAGTAGGATATTCTACGGTAAATATCGATACAGAGTTGGACAAAGATTTTTTACCAGGATTAGATTTTACAGATAGGTTAAGTTTTGCAACACAATTATTAGTTTCTAGAAAAGTAAACAATGCTTTGTCGTTAGAAATAGCACCCACTTATGTGCGAGAAAATAATGTTTTTGACGAAAATCAAGACTTTAATCAATTTGTGTTAGGAGTGGGAGGGCGTTTAAAAATTTCTAAACGTATGTCTATAAATGCAGACTACGCTTATAATTTTAATAGAGTTAGCGGATCGGAATTCGAAGACCCACTAACAGTAGGCTTAGATATAGAAA
>CALGNG010000277.1 GCA_937958735.1 uncultured Aquimarina sp.
CAAGACCTATAACAAATGATAGGATACCACTATCTATAGCTTCTTGCCCTAAAGACGGCCCAACTACTTCACTCTGGATAATATCTGCCGAAGCTGGTAATTTACCTGCTCTTAATACATTGGCTAAATCTTTTGCTTCTGTAATATCAAAGTTTCCTGTAATCTCACTACGACCTCCTGTAATAGCTCCACTAGAAACACCTGGAGCAGAATATACTACGTTATCTAAAACAATTGCTATTTGACTTTGGTTTTGAGAAGCTCTTCCTGTCATAGTTTCCCACAACTTGGCTCCTTTACCATTCATTTGCATACTTACGGTAACTTGCCCGTTTTGGTTATATTCTTGACTTGCATCCGTTACCACATTACCAGAAAGTTCTGGCTTATTTAAGCGGTTACCTTTAATAGCATATAAATCAAAAACATTACTGCCTTCTACTGGTTTACCCCAAGCAAAACGCGTGTAACGTTGCTGTGGAGATAATAGAGAACGGTATTTTTTAATTAACCCATTAAATTGTGCTGTATCCCTTTTTGCTACCGTAGCTATTATTGGCCCGCCTGGTCTAGCATTGGATACTTCTCTAGCTATTAAATCAAATAACGGGTTAGCTGCTACATCTTCGTCTTCTTCTGCACTCGCTAACAAATCTGCTGCTTGCTTTTCTGCATCATCTTCAGAAGTTACTTCTTTTACTTCTTTAGATTTAACATCTGCTTTTTCTGCTTCGTTTACTTGACTAAAGAAAGTATAAATTTCTTCTAACTTGTATACGTCCCAAAATTCTAATTGAGCAGTACTTGTTATTAAAGTTTTTACACGCTCTATATCTTTTGCTCCTGGCAATTCGATAAGGATACGTCCAGAATCTCCTAAACGCTGAATGTTAGGTTGTGTTACTCCAAATTTATCTATACGTTCTCGTAATACCTCAAAAGCAGCAATAATAGACTCATCTATTTTTTTACGAATTTTAGGTTGCGAAATATCGTTAGCCTCTCCAGGAGTAATTACATCACTTAAATCTTTAGTTGCAAAAATTGATGTGGAAGATAATTGAGCATCTGGAAGCGCACTAAATGCTTTGAAAAAAGAATCTACATAAGGCTCTTGTGCATCCTTTTGAATCTCGTCTGCATCGGCTAAAGCTTTATTAAAAGCAGGATCTTTAGAGTAATTTGACAATCCTTTTAAGATGTCTTTAACCGAAATTTGAAGAATAACATTTATCCCTCCTTTAAGGTCAAGCCCCTTATTTAGCTCTTTCTTTTTAGCCTTATTATACGTAATGCCTAAAGCAATTGTATCGTTCCCTATAGAGTCCAAATACTTTACTTCCGCTTGTTCTCGTAATTTTCTAAATCCTTCTACACCTTCAGCGTATTTTGATGTCGCATATTCTGTTGCCTCTGTTTCTTTAGCATTTGTAAAAAATGTATATGATAATTGGTAAATACATACCAAACCAAACAAGATAGCAAATACACGTATCAGTCCTTTATTCTGCATTAGTTTTGATTAATTAATTTGTATATTTTTCTAAAACGGACAAATATAGCTTTTCAATATTTAATCGCCAATTATTTTTTTATTTGTCCGAAAATGTTTTAATCCCTTTTAATTATAGTGCTTTTTAAACACTTTTAGCAATTCCTCTGGAGGAATCATTTTATTTTCATAATTCTCCATCATACCAAAGATATCGTCTATAGCACTTGCTGGAAGCCCCATTTTTAGCCCAAAATTTTTAATCATAGCTACCTCATCAATCCCTGTATGCTCATCTACATTCATTACCAAAATTAAACGATGAAACTGCAAAATACGCTCCGATTCTGGTTTTAAAATAATATAATTGGCAGGTTGGGTTACTAAATCATCGACTTCTGACCCCGTAATCCGCAAAGAACTAGCTATTAGCTTTATAAAACCCAACTCTTTATCCCTTACTTTAGCATCTGTTTTAGCCAACTGGATCAGCTCCGAAATAATACTTAATTTTTCTTCTTTAGTATACTTCATTTTATTTTTCCATATCTCCAAATAGATATTTATTACCTACTATTATTAACTTTCTTAACGTAGCAACTCTAGATTTTCTTTACCTCTCCTAATCTAACCTAGCCTCCGTTTTTCTTTATTAAATTTGCACCACGACTTTAGCATCTAAAAAAGAGCTTAAACATAGTACCCCATCCTTAACGCAGATTCCATCAAAAATTATATTTTTGGTATTAAAATTTAATTAGAAATGGCTAAAAAGAAGAAATTAGGACTCGAAGACCTAGGAGGCTTTGTATTTTCCACCAATCAAGATTTTGATCCAGATACTTATAACGAGAATTCTTCTAAAGAAAACCTCCTCCCAAAAGATCAATATTTAGAAGCTCATTTTAGTAATAAAGGTCGAGGTGGAAAAACGGTAACTATTGTAAAGGGCTTTGAAGGAACTGAAGAAGATCTAAAATCTCTTGCCAAAATATTAAAGAAAAAATGCGGTGTTGGAGGCGCTGTAAAAGATTTTGAAATTATTATACAGGGGAATTACCGCGATAAAGTAATGGAGATTCTAAAAAAAGAAGGCTATAATGTAAAACGTGTTGGAGGATAAGAAACTGTTGTTCTTTATTTTAACATAAGATTATTAATCTAAGCTTTATGTCATACAAAAAAACATTAAAAACAGAAAGTAGACCCTATTAAATTTTACCACAACAAATGGCTATTTTTTAAGCAATTTAGAACTAACAAAAAAAACAGAGACCTAAACAAAAATGAAATCATTAAAAATAGGAAGTGTTCCAGAACATTTTAATTTGCCATGGCATTTAAGCATAGAAAATAAAAAATTTGAACAAGAGGGGATTGATGTACAATGGTCCAATTTCCCTGGAGGTACTGGGGCAATGACAAAAGCCTTAAGAGAAGGAACCGTAGACATGGCTATTTTACTTACCGAAGGTATTGTAAAGGACATTACCGAAGGGAATCCTTCTAAAATTCTACAAGTTTACATAAATACTCCTTTAATATGGGGTATTCATGTTGCAGCGAATACCACACACAACAGTATCGCAGATATAAAAAACACCAAAGCTGCCATTAGTCGATACGGATCTGGATCGCATCTAATGGCCTATGTAAATGCCCATAACAACAACTGGGACACTACTAATCTAAAGTTTGAAGTAATTAAAAATTTAGACGGAGCTATAGAGGGGCTTGCTAAGGGAAAAGGAGATTAT
>CALGNG010000278.1 GCA_937958735.1 uncultured Aquimarina sp.
TCGTGAAATGCTTAAGATGATTAAAGAAAAATCTGAATTACTTGAAATTGATAGTAAATTTTTATCTAGATCTTTAAACCAAGGATTTTCTGGAGGAGAAAAAAAACGTAATGAAATTTTCCAAATGGCTATGTTAGAGCCTAAAGTAGCTATTTTAGATGAAACAGATTCTGGATTAGATATTGATGCTTTGCGTATTGTAGCCAACGGGGTTAATAAACTAAAAAGTAACGATAATGCTATAATAGTAATTACGCATTACCAACGCCTTTTAGATTATATCGTGCCAGATTTTGTACACGTATTACACGATGGGAAAATTGTAAAATCTGGAGATAAAAACCTTGCTTTGGAATTAGAAGAAAAAGGATACGATTGGATTAAAGAAGAGTTGAAAGCTTAAATTGATTATGAGTTTGCTATTTTACGATTACTAGTTAATTATAAAAATAGCAAACCTATAATAGCAAACTGAAAACCATAAATTATGGAATTAAAAGAAAAATTAGTCTCTTCATTTTTAGCTTTCGAATCTACTGTAGATACTAAAAATCCGATACACGATATACGTACCGAGGCTATAAAAAGTTTTGAAGCTTATGGGTTTCCTACTAAGAAATTAGAAGCATGGAAATATACTTCGCTTAATGCTATTTTGAAGCAAGATTTTGTGTTGTTTCCAAAAAATGAAGTAGCCCTAGAATATAAAGATGTAAAAAAATATTTTATAAACGATTTAGATAGTTATAAAATTGTTTTTATAGACGGTGTATACTCTGCGCACTTATCTAGGACAACACACGACAAAATAGACGTGTGTCTAATGTCTTCTGCTTTAATCGAAAAGAGATTTAAGCAGGTAATAGATGTGTATTATAATACAATAGTAAAAGAAGATGGATTAACCGCCCTAAATACCGCTTATGCAAAAGAAGGTGCTTATATCTATATTCCAAAAAACACTGTAGCAGACAAGCCTATAGAAGTAGTTCATTTTTCTACAGGTGCTAATGGTGCATTACTTTCGCAGCCTAGAAACCTAATTGTTGCAGAAGATAATGCAGAGGTAACTATAATAGAGCGTCATCAAAATTTATCGGAAGAAAAATCCTTTACTAACTCTGTTACCGAAATTTATGCAGGAAAAAATGCCCGTGTAGATTACTATAAAATACAGAACGATACAGATCAATCTAGCTTAGTAGATAGTACTTTTGTAGAGCAACACGATACATCGGTAGCATCTGTACATACCTTTGCTTTTGGTGGAGAAATTATACGTAATAATTTAAATTTCTATCAAAAAGGAGAGGGGATTGACTCTATTTTAAATGGTGTAACTATATTAGAGGGTAAAACACATGTAGACCACAATACTCTAGTAGAACATCAAGAACCAAACTGCGAAAGTCACCAAGACTATAAGGGTATTTTTGATGATAAAGCAACAGGGGTCTTTAATGGTAAAATTATAGTAGAGCAGATTGCACAAAAAACCAATGCATTCCAATCCAATAACAATATTTTGTTAAGCGATAAAGCTACGGTAAACTCTAAGCCACAATTAGAAATTTTTGCAGACGATGTAAAATGCTCTCATGGTTGTACTATTGGGCAATTGGACGAAAGTGCATTGTTTTATATGCGTTCTCGTGGTATTGCAATTAAAGAAGCAAAAGCTTTATTAATGTATGCCTTTGCTAATAATGTATTAGAATCTGTAAAAGTGCCACAGTTAAAAAAACGAATTAATAAAATAATAGCTCAAAAACTAGGAGTTAATCTTGGTTTCGATCTATAATTTTAAAATATTGATATTATTGAAGCCACTTAAATTTATTTGAGTGGCTTTTTTTTAGCTTTAAATCCTATTGTAAAAATGAATTACGAAGTATTATTTTCTGAAATTCACGCAAAAATTAAAGAAGAGAAAAACAACGGAAAAGTAGCGGGTTATATTCCAGAATTAAAACTAGTAGATCCTTCTAAGTTTGGCGCCAATTTAATTTTTATAAATGGTGGAACTTATAATTATGGAGATGCCTTAGAACGTTTTTCAATCCAAAGTATATCTAAAGTGTTTTCGTTGGTGTTGGCGTATAAATTAGTAGACGAAAAACTGTGGAAACGTGTAGGGGTAGAGCCATCTGGAACCGCCTTTAACTCGTTAATACAGCTAGAGTACGAAAAAGGGATACCAAGAAACCCCTTTATAAACGCGGGGGCTATTGTAATTTCAGATATTTTAATAACATATTTAAAACATCCTAAAGATGACTTTTTGGCTTTTGTGAGAAAATTAGCCAATAACGAAACCATAAATTATTCACATACTATAGCTAAATCCGAAAAAGAAAAAGCCTATACCAATTACGCTTTAATCCATTTAATGAAATCATTCAAGAATATAAAAAATGATATCGAAGAAGTAATGGATTTCTATTTCCACCTATGTTCTATTAAAATGAATTGTGAAGAGATTTCTAAGGCCTTTTTGTTTTTAGCTAACGATGGAAAGCTGGAGCACACCAACGAACAAATATTGACTAAAGCCAAAAGCAAAAGAATAAACTCTATTATGCAGCTTTGTGGGTTTTATGACGAGGCAGGAGAATTTGCTTTTAGAGTAGGTTTGCCAGGTAAAAGTGGAGTAGGAGGTGGGATAGTGGCATTGTATCCTAATAGGTACTGTATAAGTGTCTGGAGTCCTAAGTTAAATGCTAAAGGGAACTCTTTTTTAGGTACTCGTTTCCTAGAAGTATTTACTACAGAGATTGAAGAATCTATTTTCTAATAAATAAAAGCTTATAACAAAGAGTAAAAGTATAATAGACTCTAGTTTGGATTAAGAAGACTTTTTTTAGAACGAAAAATCAACTTATTCCAGCCCAAAGAAATCACAAAAGTATTAATGCCCCCATTGCGATCCTGAAAATTAAGGTTGCTAGCATGTCTTTTTCCAGCACGTAATTCTAAAAAGTGCCCTTTGTTGTATTGGTAACTTAGGCCAGTAAAAAAATTGTCAGAAAAAATAAAACCATCGGATTGTCTTCTTGGAGTATTAGCAATATAATGTGGTCCAGAACCAATTAAACCATAAAAACTTAAAATATCTCGATAGATATTTAATTTAAAAGAGAGTGCTACATTTATCCCAAACTCGTAGCTGTTAGAATAAGAAGTAGTATCTTCTTTTTTAAATCTAGAAAGGTTAAATTGTGGCTGACTTAAGACTTCTAAAGAAAATCTTTTATATTTAAGTAGTCTATAATTATGCTCTAGCTGTAATAAAAGTACTTCATAATCTCTGTCGATGTCTATAGAAGTAAAACCTAAGCCATTGTTTGTGCCCACTCCGATATTAAAACCTAATTTGTGTTGGTGGTAGTTAGAGGTGTCCTGTGCTAACGTAGTTAGTGTGGAGAGGTATAATAGTAGTAAGGCAATAATATGCTTTAAATCCATAAGTTGGTTTTAAGTTTTTAGACGTAATTAAATAGTAAGGCTATCCAAGCTTTTTTGGATTCTATAACTAATGATTAACTCGTAAAACGCTAACTTTGTAAAATTATTTAAAATACAATTAATGGGATTAGATATTGATAAAATAAGAGCAGATTTTCCGATCTTAAAAAGAGAAGTCAATGGGAAACCATTAGTGTATTTTGACAATGCAGCAACTTCTCAAAAGCCCCAAGTAGTAATTGATGCAATTGTAGATTATTATAGTAACTACAATGCTAATATACACAGGGGAGTGCATACCCTTTCGCAAGAAGGAACCGATGCTTACGAGCAGGCTCGTAAAAAAATACAAGCTCATTTTGGAGCAGAAAAAGCGCACGAAATTATTTTAACAGCAGGTACTACCCATTCTATAAATATTGTAGCAACAGGTTTTACAGATTTGCTAGAAAAAGGAGACGAGATTATTGTTTCGGCATTAGAACACCATTCCAATATTGTGCCTTGGCAAATGTTATGTGAGCGCACTGGAGCAATTCTTAAAGTAATTCCTATGAACGAGGAAGGCTCGTTAGTTATGGATGTTTATGAAGAATTGTTATCCCCAAAAACCAAATTGGTTTTTGTAAACCATGTATCCAATGCTTTAGGTACGGTAAACCCGATAGAGTTTATTATAGAAAAAGCCCATAAAGTAGGAGCTGCAGTACTAATAGATGGAGCCCAAGCCACCCCGCACATTAAGCCAGACGTACAAAAGTTAGGAGTAGATTTTTATGTAGCCTCTGCCCATAAATTATGTGGGCCTACAGGTGTAGGAGTATTATATGGAAAAGAAGAATGGTTAGGAAAACTACCCCCTTACCAAGGTGGTGGAGATATGATAGACCAAGTAACTTTCGAAAAAACCACCTATGCAGGCTTGCCGCATAAATTTGAAGCAGGTACCCCAAATATTTGTGGAGGTATTGCTTTTGGTGTAGCATTAGATTATATGAATAATGTAGGCTTTGATGCTATCGCTGCCTACGAAGAAGAATTGCTGCAATACGCTACGGCAGAATTAAAACAAATAAAAGGATTGCGTATTTACGGAGAAGCCAAAGAAAAAACAGCCGTTATTTCTTTTAATGTAGGGACAATTCATCCATACGATATTGGGACTATTGTAGATAAATTAGGCATAGCAGTAAGAACGGGGCACCATTGTGCACAACCTATTATGACTTTTTACAATATACCAGGTACAGTAAGAGCGTCGTTTGCATTTTATAACACCAAAGAAGAAATAGATGCCATGGTAGCTGCTGTAAAAAAAGCAGTTATGATGTTAAGTTAATAAGTAGTATGAGTTTTTTTAGGTTTGCAGCCTAAAATGTAATGTCGAAAAAATATGAGTAATATAACAGAAATACAGCAAGAGATTGTATCGGAATTCGAAATGTTTGACGATTGGATGCAACGATACGAATATATGATTGACCTAGGAAAAGACCTTCCTATAATTAACGATACTTATAAAACCGATAAGAATATTATAAAAGGTTGCCAAAGTAAAGTATGGGTGCATGCAGAGTTAAAAGAAGATAAACTAGAATTTACGGCAGATAGTGATGCTATTATTACTAAAGGGATTATTGCTATCTTAATAAGAGTTTTTTCTGGTCAGCACCCTAAAGATATTTTAGACGCAGATACCAGTTTTATAGACGAAATAGGATTAAAAGAGCATTTGTCGCCTACTAGAGCCAATGGACTAGTTAGCATGATAAAGCAATTAAAAATGTACGCTGTAGCCTACCAAACACAGTTAGATTAAATACCCTGTTACGACTAAAAAAATAAATAAAAAATATATGAGCACTATAGATACCAACGAATTAGGAGAAAAAGTAGTAGGGATTTTAAAAACTATTTTTGATCCAGAAATTCCAGTAGACATTTACGAATTAGGATTAATTTATGATGTTTTTGTTAACGAGGATTACGATGTAAAAGTATTAATGACGCTTACAACGCCAAACTGTCCAGTAGCCGAGACACTTCCTGTAGAAGTAGAGGAAAAAATAAAGTCTTTAGATGCGGTTAACGACTGCGAAGTAGAAATTACTTTTGATCCACCATGGAGTCAAGACCTAATGAGCGAAGAGGCTAAGTTGGAATTAGGAATGCTTTAATAAAATATAAAATAGGTACGAAGTAGTAAGAAATTACAAATCTATTACTTCGTACCAATAACTTTTATGTTTAAGACTATAAGATAATGGACGAAATTGTAAACCGAGTAGCAAGTAGTAATTTAATTACTATAGATTTAGAAGATTGGTATGTGGAAGGGGTGCGAACCGTTTTTGATATCTCGGATTGGTTATTTCAGGGTTTGTTACTTCGTGAAAAAGAATTTAGAGCACATGTAAGCCAACACAATTGGTCTCAATATCAAAATCATTTTATAGTATTAACCTGCAGTACAGATGCTATTATTCCAGGTTGGGCATATTTATTAATTACTTCGGCATTAGTTCCCTTTGCGCAAAAAACAATAGTAGGTACTCTAGACCAATTAGAAACCTTGTTGTACGAAGCAAAAATAAGCACATTAAGTATAGAAGAGTTTTCGAACAAACCTGTAATTATAAAAGGTTGTTCTAACAAACCAGTACCAGAAAATGCATACCTGTGCCTATTGCAAAAATTGCAACCTGTAGCAAAAAGCATTATGTATGGAGAGGCCTGTTCCTCTGTTCTGCTCTTCAAAAAGAAAAAGTAAAAGCGGTATTTTGACTTAAAAAACACGCTTTTAATCGATTTTAATTAAAGTAATTTTATTTCTATTATTTTCTGTTTTATGGTTTTCTATCTTTACATTTAGAAAAACTATTTTAAACTTTATGAAAAAAATTATCTTAACAGCAATTTCAAGTATCTTATTTACAAGTGTTTATGCGCAAGATGAAAAAAAAGAAGAAACGCCAGACCAGGGTTGGAAGCGTTTTGGAACCTCTTCAATTTTGTTTAACCAAGCAGCATTTAACAACGATTTTGCAACAGGTGGTGTAAACAGTTTATCTTTAGATTTTAACGTAAGTTACGATGTTAATTATGCTAAAGGAGATTGGACTTGGGACAATAAATTTATAGGACAATACGGTATAGCCAAAATTGATGAGGGAGATACTCAAAAAACCAACGACCGTTTAGAATTAAACTCTTTAGTAGGTAAAAAAGCTACAGGACTATGGAGCTATTCTTTCTTTGCTAATTTTAAAACACAATTCGATTCTGGCTTTGCTTTAGGGCAGCAGACGGCTACTTTACCAGACGGCACACAAATTTCGGTAAGCTCTAAAGGAGCTAAAAACTCACACTTTTTCTCACCTGCTTACTTACAATTTGGACCGGGTATGTTATGGAAAAAAAGTGATAATCTAAAAGTAAACATTGCACCAGCTACTTCTCGTTTAATTTTCGTAGCAGATCGTTTTACGGAAATAGAAGATGCTTTTGGTGTAGATCAAGGAGATACTTTTCGTTACGAGCTGGGTGCATCCATCCAAGCATACTACAAATTAACCATAGCAAAAAACATTACTATGGAGAATATTCTAAACCTATACTCTAACTATTTAGAAGATCCTCAAAATATAGATGTAGACTATACAATGAATTTAGCAATGAAAGTAAACAAATACATTTCTGCTAACTTAACTTTCCAAGCATTGTACGACGATAATACGACTAGTGCATGGCAAATTAGAGAAACTCTTGGAGCTGGCTTAAGCTATAATTTCTAGATTTATTAATAAAAAAGAATGTAAAAGCGTCTCGTGAACAGGTTCACGAGACGCTTTTTTTGTAAAAAAAAGAGACGATTTCCAGAAAGTTGCAATTTTTAAATCTTCATAAAAATCCCATTCCACACTAAGTATGGGTAAAAATTCTACACATTTTACACACTTCTACACCTTTGATAAAGTTTTATATTTTTTCATAAAAAATATAAACACCTTGTTTTTAGATAGTTAAATGATATTTGGTGTTCTTTTATATAGTTGGCATAAATTTTACATTATACCTAATACTCAAATTTATTACAAAAAATACTCAAACTCAAAAAGTCAAACAAATCAAACTCAAACATTATGAACAATTTAAAATTATCAACAGTATTAGTAATAGCCGTCTTCTCAACACAAATTTTTGCAGCTAACTTAAACTTAACACCTTCTGCTCACAAAACAACAATTATTGTTAACGAAGGAGAATTTTTAGAAGTAGATGTAACCACATTGCCTAAAGCTGTTCTAGAAGCAGTTAAAAAGGATCATGAAGGTGCAGCAATCTCTAAAGCCTTTGTTAACAAGGAAGGTGTATACAAGTTAGTTTTAACACATCTAGAAAAAGAATCTACAGTGTATTCTAGCGCTGAAGGTGAATGGTTAGAGCTATAGTCCCATATAAAGTACTGGTAATGCTTTATTATAGTTTTAGTTAGTGTGTAAACGGACTGTTCAGTGTATGGGCAGTCCGTTTTTTAATTAATTATGTTTTTTTTAGTGTAAAAAGCTTTGAGCACTAGGTGCCGTTTTATAACTTAGGGATTATTAATAGATTAATTTAACAAAAAAACAAAAAAACTTTTTTTGAGTAAACAAAATACTTCTTGTGGCCAGTATTAAATACCATATATTTAATAATACAAGAGTAGTTTTGGGTAACCCTAGATAGTAAATAGAATTATAGTATATGGCACATATTTTACTAGTAGAAGACGATCTGTCTTTTAGTAAATTACTGGAAACTTTTTTAATAAAAAAAGAATATGTAGTAACTACAGCAGGTACTTACGCCCAAGCCCAAATAGAATTAGACAACACTACCTTCGATTTGTTATTGTCGGATATGAGGCTTCCAGACAGTAACGATTTAGAAATTATAGAATACGCGAAACAAGTAGGTAATTTTCCTATTGTGATGATGACTGGGTATGCCGAAATTAATTTGGCAGTAAAAGCCATGCAATTGGGAGCCTTAGACTATTTAGAAAAACCAATACAACCTACAGTATTATTAAATGCTATAGAAAAAGCACTGTTGGGAACCCCAATAAAAAAGGAGCGGGTACAAAAAGAACCAGTAAAAAAAGTAAATATAAAGGGACCTTCTAACAACTTTATAAAAGGAAATACCTCGGTTTCTAAAAAAATGTACGACCACATAGAATTGGTAGCTCCCACACCAATGTCTATCTTAATTATAGGAGAAAGTGGTACAGGAAAAGAAAACATAGCCAAAACAATACACGACCTAAGCCCTAGAGCAGACAAGCCATTTGTAGCTGTAGACTGTGGAGCAATTCCAAAAGAAATAGCTTCAAGCGAATTTTTTGGACACATTAAAGGATCGTTTACAGGAGCATTATCCGATAAAGAAGGCCATTTTAAAACAGCCAATGGA
>CALGNG010000279.1 GCA_937958735.1 uncultured Aquimarina sp.
GTAAATTTGGAGGTATTTTTGGTGGATTACAAGATGCTTTTGCTTTAAGCCATAGTAAAGACAATATAATATCTGGTAATACTTTTATAAATGCAAGTGTTGGTGTCGATGCTACAAATGATGATATTAAAATCTTTGGAAATCGCTTTATAAATTGTATTGCTGGTGTTGTAGTGAAAGGACTTACCGATTCCGAAATTTATGACAATGTTTATGAAAGTAATAAAGATACTAGTTTTGGTATTCAAGCAAGAGACTTTGCTAATAATGTAACCATTAGAAATAATACCTTTAAAGGCAATGGTCGATCTTTTTTAATTGAAGGCTTAAATTCTGGAGATGGTTTTGAGAATCATAAGCTCTTAATTACCAATAATACTTTTGAATGTGGAAACGTAGGGAAAATTGTTTTTAGTAGAGGAGTTGAAATTTCTAATAATGAGTTTACTGCTTCTGGGTTTGGTATTACCAGTTCCAGTAATATTGACATTACTAAAAATACTGTAATAGGAACCAGTAATAGTCCTGCATTTACCATAAATAACTTCACCTCTCTTAATAATATAAATATTACTGGAAATACATTTGATAATAGAAACGCAAGTAATAATGATGGCTTAGGAATTAGAATGAATACTGTAAATAGTAGTTTTAGTACAGCCGATACAAATATTGTTTTTGATAATAATATTATCAAAACAACTTCGGGTTCTGGTTTTATTTCTGACGAAATAAATGGAGTAACATTCACAAATAATATTATTGAAAACACACTTGATACTGTTGGTAGAAACTGCTGTGTTATCTCTATAGATTTTAAAGGAAATAATTCAACAATAGCAAACAACACTACTTCTAGAAAGATAACTATAGAAGGTGTAAATAATACTGCATCAAATAACGTTGCAGAAATACCTTAAAAGGTACTAATTTTCATTTTTATAAAAAGCATCCAATTCTTCTTTTAGAATTGAATGCTTTTTTATTTTCAAAATAAAGCTAATTATTCAACTTTAAATTTACGCTTAACGGCTACAAATTTCCCTCCCTTACCTAATGGAATATCATCTACAACATTAATTGTGTACTCTATATTTTTACCTAAACGTTCTTTTAGATGATTCAATAAAATACGTTCCATCGCTTGAGTATATTCACCATTCACAATAATATCTAAAACAATATTATCTGGAGCATATTGGATAAGTTGACTTTTTGTAATATCCTCTAAACCTTCGTGGTAAATATCGATCGTAACATAACCCCGCTCTTCCGTCCAAAGTATATCATCTTCACGACCCGAAATGGCTTTTATTATAGGCATTTCACAACCACAGGGACAAATCTGTTCCTCCTTATCTGCAAGCACTACAGTATCCCCTATATTATATCTAATTAATGGTGTTTTTAGATTTCTAAAACTAGTAACAATCATGTTACCTATTTCTCCAGGCTTTGCTTTTTCCCCGTTGGGCTTCAAAAACTCAAAATGGCCCGAATCTATATTTACATGTAAATTCCCAGAGGTACACTCTGTAATAAAAGGGCTTCCTTCGCTGGAAGCATATTGATTGTATATTTTACATTTAAAAGCTTTTTCTATTTCCTTTCTTTGGAAATCATATAAAGTCTCTGCGGTAACGCAAATAGCCTTAGGCGTAAAAGTTAAACTAATATTATTTTGATTGATATATTTACTCAATACAGTTACTAAGGTTGGGAATCCATCAATTAAGGCTGGCTTATACTTATTTAATTTTTGGATATAATGTGGCAAATTCTGTTCTGTTAAGGTATAAGTAGACATTAACAACTGGCTCTCTGCATAATTATTAATCCAAAAGGGTGGCTTTTTTCGATCGGGATGGACTACAAACCTACCCGATAGACGTACCTGTTTCTCTATTCTCTTTAAACCAATTTTATTATGAAAACGTTTCCACAAAGCAAAAGATCTATTTACCGTTTCCAAATCGATATAGGTTATCGTAGGCGATCCTGTTGTCCCACTTGTATGCCCTACTCCTACTGTAGTTCTTTTAGGATCTGTATTTACAATGGCTTCTGTATTATTTTTTCGATCTTGTTTTTCTAAAATCGGCATTTTTGATAGTACTGTATACGGATTTGCTTTTATTAAATCCGGTGTAATATCCAAATCAACCATTATCTTATGATACCATTCCGTATGCTTGTAAGCATCTAGAAGTAATTTTTCTAATTCCGATTTTTGATACTGCTTTATAGTATCTAAATCTTGTTCCCATAATTCATTATAGATATCAAAATATTTATAAAAGTCTTTCGTATATCGTTCTTTTTTATTTTTAAAACCTTTAACATTAACTAAAGCACATTTTAAAAAATAAGGTAATTTAAGGTATATTTTTTCTTGAAAATCAGCCATAATAGTTAGTTATTTTATTTGGTCTAAATAAAACTCTTGCAATGCAAAAGCATTCTGTTTAATATCGTATCCTCTTTCTTTTATCAAAGCAAGTGTATTTATTCTTTCGTAATTATGTTGCTTAAATATTTTTTGAGCCCAAAATTTAGGAGATTCACTTATAGATAAATAAGTAAGCTTATCGGTTATCTTTACCTCTTTAGTAATAGTATCTGATGCAAAAATGAGTAAATCCGCGGACTGAGCCTCAACAAGTGTAACGGGCAATCCTTCATAGAAAGAAGGAAATATAAATATGTCCAACATTATACATAAGTCTGGAATATCCGTTCTTACTCCCAAAAAATGGACTTTTTCTTTAATCCCCAATTTTTCCACTTTAGCCTCAATAGCTTTTCGCATAGGTCCATCACCAATTAAAACCAAGCATGAGTCGCTTTTCAATTGGTTTAATTCATAAAATACATCTATAATAAACGAATGATTTTTAGGCTCTGTAAAATTACCTATATGACCTATTATTAATTGACCTTCAAGATTGTTCTGATCCTTATAATTATCTGCAATCGCTTTATCATAGGTGAATTTTGAAGCATTAATAGCATTATTAATAATCTTAAAATCATTTTTTTTGCCAAACAGCCACTCGCCTGCTTTTTGCCCACATGAAAAACAATGCGTTGTATATTTATGAATTTTTTTTCGCAATTGTAATTTGGTCAACATTTTTAAAGCTTCTATAGCTTCAGCTTTACTAGAAAAATCTTTAATTGTTACTTTTGGTAATGCCGTATGCGCATGCGCTATTCTTGTCGAAATACCATATTCTTCTGCAATTTTTAAAGGATAACAACTAAACGTATTTAAATGCGAATGTACTATCGAATACTTATTAACATGCTTATTAAAAAATACTCTTAATTGTTGGTAATACTTTTTTGTGTTAAAAATATTAATTGGATCTACAGTATAAATAGTCCCTCCTAATTTTTTAATTTCATCGTCAAAAACCCCTTTTTCATTAGGTCTATGTACCAAAAAATCAAATTGAACTTTGGTACGATCTATATTACGATAATAGTTCATAATCATAGATTCGGAACCACCTCGATTCATAATCGTAAAAACCTGTAGTATTCTAATCATAATAAATCTAAAAGTCGTTTTTAGTTTTTAGTCTTATGTATACATTTAAAATAACCCCTAAAGGAATAGCTAATACTGTAGTAATTTTTTTAGGCGATTCTTGTATAAATTTTTTATTCTTTATAAAAACAGAAGACGATACATAGTGTATGGCATTTTTAAACTCTTCTTTAAAACTAGTTGCTAATTGCATTCTAGATTTTCGCGAAAAAGCAAAACCTTTAGGATGTATTCTATATTGCTTAAGCATATTCATACTAGAACCATCCTCCATATATTCTACAATGCACAAGACTTTATTTAAAGTAAGCATTTTGTAATCCTGGTCGATTAACTGATATAGTGATCCTAACGGAACAAAACGTTCCCCTTTAAAAATGGGATATTTAGGGTATTTTTTTATTATCTCTGTTCTATATACTAATTTTTTATCTCCAGAAACTTTGTGCTTTTCATAAATATCGTTTACCGTAGATTCTTTAACTGTAGCGGGTATTTTAGTGCCAATAATTGCTCCTTTTGTATTCGCATCCAATCCTATTATGCCTGCATAACCTTCTGCTCTATTTTCTTTCCAAAACTGTAAAATATCTTCTACAGCCGTATCTGGCATAAAATCGTCCGAATCGATACACACATTTAGTTCTGTATCTATTAAATTGTATGCCGCATTATGCCCACCATGCATTCCTAAATTACTTTGATAGTGATATATAATATCAATCTTTGATTCATTAATCCACGATTGCACCAAGTCTTTTGTCGTATCTGTTGAGCCATCGTCTATAATTAACCAAACAAAATCTTGATTTGCCTGTCTAACTAAACTGTTATAACACTTATGAAGACAATAGGCTCTATTATAAGTGGGAGTAAATACCGTTAACGTTTTCATATAGATTGATTTAAAAATAATATATGTAATACATAAGATAGGTGAAAGAAAAATACGCTACCATAATCTTACCTACCATAAAATGGTGATCTTCGAAAAAACGCTTTTTTAATAATGGATATACTATAATTAATGCCATCATAAACCAAGATAGGTAAGCAAATCTGTTTGAAAAATTAGCTTTAATTACCAAAATCCAAAAACTATTACAAATTAAATAGGTATTTAATAGTCTGTAGTAAAAAAGATCTTTAAATTCTTTCTTTATTATAAAATACCATCCCGCAAATACAGCAAATCCACTATGGAATATAAAATCCCAACGAAATCCACCTCCTCCATCGGTCTGTGACGTTAGATATCCTGATAATCGATCGTCGAAACCTAAACTTGCAAAAAGACTTATCCATACACTTCCTAAAACTAAAGAAAGAGGAATAGCAACAAACCACATTTTAAAATAGACTTTAGGATCGTTATAATAATAAGTTAATGAGTAAGCTAAAATGGGAAGCATTACCGTTTTATGAAAAGATAAAGCACATATAAAAAAGACCAACATTACTAGTATGTTTTTCCGATAACTTATACCCCACAAAAAAAGTGAGGTTGCCGCTCCATTTCTAACCCCATTTACTCCATAAGTCCAAAACGAAAATGAGATAACAAAAAACATAAATGAATAATACCAATAATTGCCAAATAGTTCTTTTGATATTTTATATAAAGGGAAAATATATACAATGGAGCATAATGTAAAAAATAGGTTAAGTTTTCCAAACCCAGATATAAACTTCATAAATAATTGGAAACCGTAATCACTTCCTCCATCTATTTTACCTCCTAGATAATATTCATCAAAGCCTTTAGCATAATTTACCGTATCCCCAAAAATACCATATACTGGGCGTAGACCAATGTAAAGGATTATAAATAATAACAAAATATATCCAGATATATTAATAAAAATTATGTTCTTATTGTCTTCTATGTCTAATACATTTGTATGAATTAATGTAAAGAGCACATAAAATAAAAAAAAATTAATATAGATACCATAATAAATACTTTCTGGAATAAAATCAAGCATCTTTAGTAGTTTTAATTACTTTAGCTGGGTTACCAACTACTACAGAATTATTAGGCACATCTCTTACCACTACCGCTCCTGCTCCTATTTTACAATTATTGCCTATTTTAATTCCCCCTATAACTATAGCTCCAGAATAAATGGATACATTATCTCCTATAATAGGACGTTTTCCTTCTATTTCGCCGACGGTTACTAATTGATTTACATAAAAATTCTCTCCTATGGATTCTGCATTTAAAATAGTGCAATAAGGGTGTCCTGTTAAGGCTCCTCCTTTTATTTTAGTGCGTATATCAATTATAAAATTAGCCTGTTTACGACAATATAAATTAAGTATACTGGTAAAAAGACTTCTTGTTCTAAAATAAAAAATACTTCTAAAATCTGGTGAATAGGCCAAAAAATCCCACAGTAATAGTGTTAATTTTCCTTTTTTATTTTTTGCTTTAGCCCACCTCTTTATGTCCTGATTTATAACAGCTTTATTAGCACTCATTTTATATACTAAAATATGAGGGACTAAAAAAAATTTGTATAGGAACATTATTAATAATCTCATACTCTTTTATTTAATTAGACTTTCCAACATTACTTGCCATTTTTCCATTACATCCTCTACTTTATATTTTAAGGCATTTTTACGAGCATTAATCCCCATATCTTTTAATCGATTACTGTCTTCCATTAGAGAAAGCAACTCTTTACTAAATGACTCTATATCATACATATTTACCAATACTCCATTGCTCTTATCTATTATATTTCTAGGTCCATAAGGACAATCGAAAGAAACTATGGGTAGCCCACAGGCTTGGGCTTCCAATAAAACTAAAGGAAAGCACTCGTTATGGGAGGTCATTGCAAATATAGAAGATTTTAAAAGCTGTTTTTCAACATTTTGCGTAGCTCCTTTTAAAAAGGCCACTTTTCTTAAATTCTTATTTTTAATCCTATTTTCTAATATATCGATATACTCTTGGTCTCCGTCTCCGTAAATATGAAGCTGCCAATCAGGTTTAGACTTATTTACTATTTCCCAAATATCTAATAACTGGTCGTAACCTTTAACATGAGCAATCCTACCTGCTGCTATCACAATTTTAGATTCCAATTTTGCAGTAGTTTTAGGATAAAAAGTTAAGGGATTGGGTATAATTACAATGTTGTTAGTATCATAATAACTAGCTTCCGTTTTATTTAAAGTAACAATTTTATCGTATTTAGAATTCACATAATCTGAAAATTGTAAAAATCGCTTCTTAAAAGTAGTTTTAGTACTTTTCCTAAGGGGCTCTTCTATAAATTTTGAATAATGATATTCTTTAACTTTGGGAATACTTTTACTTATAAATGGCATAAAATAAGTATCGGTACTGTGACTACAAACCACAACTATATCCGGTTTAATTTTCTTAAATGCAGATTTAAGTTTTAATATGTGTTTGGGAAGCTTTATTAAATTAACTGGATGGAAATACGATTTTAAACGATTATAATTAATCGCTATATCCTGAAAATAAATGTTACTATTAAATTCGTAACACGGTGTATTCCTCTTTTGTTCTGTAGTAATAATATGTACTGTATAGTCTTTTAAAGTAGCTAAATAGTTAGCTTTTATAGACAATACTCTTTCAATACCACCATGCATATACACTTGATCTATAATAAATACAATAGTTTTCATTACGCAGGTATATTAATTAAGTTAGTAAAAAGAGTATCCCAAATTTGAGCTATTTTTTCCGGAAAATAACGGATTACCGATTCGCGAGATAAACGCCCCATTTCTTGCCTTAAATTATCATCTTCTATCAGCTGGATTATCCCTTTTGCAAAACCTTCTATATCATTATTCGCTACTAATATTCCATCTTTTTGATTAGAAATAATATCAGACGGTCCATAGGGACAATCAAAAGAAATACAAGGCACTCCATGTGCCATTGCCTCGGTTAGTACCATTCCAAAACCTTCGTATCTTGAAGACATTACATATATTGAAGCTTCCTTATATTTTTCTGAAATATTTTTTACAGGAGGGTGAAAATGTACTGAATTCTCTATTCCTAATTTTTGAGATAATGAATCTAAACCTTCTGACGTATTTATAGTACCATAAATATCTAAATGCCAATCGGGATGTTTTGCTGCAACTACCTTCCAACTTTGTAACAATCTATCGTAGCCTTTTTGGAAACTTTGCTTTCCTACCGCTAATACTTTTTTATTTAAAAGTGTACTTGATTCTTTTGGAAAAAAAGACAATGGGTTAGCTATTACTTGAATATTATTAAGATACCATTCTTTTGTATTTCCATTGGTTAATACTACAAATCGGTCATAAAAGCTCCCTCCAACATCCATTAATTTGAATTTAAAGGCATTTAATAACTTATATATTCCAGATGTTTTTTCTTTCTGAACGGCTATATTTTTAGAAACATGACGCTCGTAAATCATAGGGCGATCTTTTCCTATAATTATAGGTAATAACAAACCTTTTAAGCCATCATCACAAACTAAAATAATATCAGGGTTCACTTTTTTTATTGTAGTTCTTAATTCTCTTCGGTAATTCAAAAAATAAGTAATAGGATTCCCTTTAGCTACAATATCATGAAATTGAATAGCCGCACTAAAATCATAAAAAACGGGAGCGTCTCCTTGATTTAAGGTTAATACGTGTACTTCATAATCCATGTGATCTACAAAGTAACTTGCTTTAATAGAAAGCACACGCTCTAATCCTCCTGGACCATTAATACCATTAGTGATGTAAAGTAATTTTGCTTTCATTACACAACTGCTTTATTTAATAATCTATTAAAACTAGTAAGTGATATTTCTTTATCGTTATTTTCTAATTTGGAAAGGTTGGAAATCACTTTAGTAGCCATATCTGGGTTTTCTATGTATTGTAATATACTATTTGCTATATCACTAGGATCCATTTCACATATTAACCCCGTTTCAGTATGCTCTAAAATAGAACTCGCTGTTGGAAAATTAGTAGTTACAATTAGCTTTTTTAAAACCACTGCTTCAATTACAGTAAGCCCAAGCCCTTCGAATAAAGAGGTTTGTACATAAATATCTGTGGTATACATATACGGGTATGGGTTTTCTTTAAATCCCATAAGTATTAGGTTCTTTTCAATATTATTATCTGCTATACGCTTTTCCAAAAATTCGCGCTCGGTCCCTTCTCCAATAATAAACCATTTTACATTTATACCACTATCTACTAAAATTCTACAAGCATCAATAGCTAAATGCAGACCTTTTAACTTAACAAGTCTACATACTG